>NZ_JANSHR010000026.1:62706-164381 GCF_047461675.1 Synechococcus sp. R70.1 | reverse complement strand
TGCCCCTTGCTTGGTGCGCCAGAAGTTTTCATGGCGGTTCAAGAATAGGGAGGGATTGCCCCTGAGCTGTTCAAAAGCCTGCTTTACACCAGGCACATCTTCCGGCGGGATCAAACCCAAATCCCACAGCAGCCGGTTCTTAACTTCTGCCAGCGAGTAGCCAGAGAGTTGCTCGGCGGCTCGGTTAAAGCGCAGGATGCGCCCTTCCGGATCCATGACCACCACCAGCGCCCCTGCCGTATCGATAACCGCGTTGGTAAAATCTCGCTCTTGCTTGAGGGATCGTTCTGCCTCTTCTCGCTCGGCAGTCTCCCGGCGGATGAGGAAGTAAACGGCGCTCAGAACCAGGTAAGTGAAAATCAGCCCCCCCAGGGCAACAAGATTGGTTCTCACCCAGGTTAACTGCAGTTCCTGATTGCGTTGCTCCAGAAGGCGATTCTCCTCCTGCTGCAGCACCCGAATCAACTCGACAATTTGCTCCGTTAACCTTGGCCCTTCGCTGCTTTCTAGAGCTTCCTGAACGGCAGGTAGCCCCTCTTGCTCCCTCAGCCGGATCAAATCCTGGAAAACCCTCAGCCGTTGCTCCAGCAGCAGCTCTAGGCGCTTCAGGCGCTCTTGCTGCAGGGGGTTGTCAGCAGTGAGCTCTTTCAACAAGCGCAGATGGGTGGAGGTGGCTTCAGGGATGGCTTGGTACTCACTGAGATAGCGAGGATTATTGGTCAGAAGATAACCATATTGACCGGCCTCGGCGGCGCAGATTTCCGCCAACAATCCCTCCAAGCTTTGGATTGCTTTCAGAGTGTGGGCCACTCGGCTTGTCAGTTGCGGCAGTTGAGAGGCATTCCGCTGAGCTGAGTAGGTGATCCCGCCCAGAAGCAAGGCAGCTAGGCCAAAACCGGCGGTAACTTTGAGGAGAAAGCGGTTTTTGCGGGCAGGTTTAGTATCCCCCGACTTAGGCAGTAGAGGCGTCTGAGCCAGTTCCCTCAAGCTACGGCGCAGCTCCAACTGAGCTACTACCTGATGGGCCAGAGCCTTGAGCTGCTCCAATTGCTCCGGGCTAAGCTGCCGAGGCTGATAATCGATAACGCAAAGCGTGCCTAAGGCTTGCCCTTCTGGAGTTACCAGAGGGATGCCAGCATAGAAGCGGATGTGGGGCTCTTGCGTAACAAGCGGGTTGTCGGCAAAGCGCGGATCCTGGGTAGCATCGGGCACCACCAGCGGCTCTTGGGGAGACAAGATGGCGTGGGCGCAGAAAGCCACATCCCGGGGAGTCTCCTGCACATCGACGCCGAATTTGGCCTTAAACCACTGGCGGTGTTCGTCGACAAGGCTGACCAGAGCAATGGGCGTGCCGCAGATGTAGGCGGCAAGGCGGACGATCTCGTCAAAGGCAGTTTCAGGTGCCGTATCGAGAATCTGATACTGCCGCAGGGCAGCCAGCCGCTCTTTTTCGTTGGGAGGGAGGGGGGCCTTAGGCATAGGCCAGGAAGGGATCCCAACCACCGATCTCGGAGGTCAATAGAGTAACCCCAGCATAACTTCCAAGCCTCTCCACCGGAAGCTACAGGGATCCGATCCCCAAGCCCGCTTCCTGCTGGATGAGCTGTCTGCATTCTCGCCCTGCTCAGCAGCTCCGTCAGACGAGGCAAAATTACAGGCCCAGACCTGACCTATCCAGATCCGCTGTAGGCAGAAGAGAAAAAAGCTGGTCGGATCTCAGTCTCGACATTCGTACTGGTGTCAAAGCCAGGGAAGATTGATACAATAAACCCCAATCTATGGTGTTAGTTAAGATGACCAGGCTATTTCCTATCGTTCGTATGGGAACTTCAGGTTGAAACTTTTTAACAAAGGGCCTAGCATGATACCACAAGCTCGGCAAAAGGAGAATAGCTTTAGCTATGCAAAAGCTCCAAGATAGCCTGGTAGAGGCCTTGAGCATTGATGGTGCCTTGGGGGTAGCACTGGGGGATTGGAAAACCGGGATGTGCCTGGGATAAAAGGGTACCAACAGCCCTGCCTTTCCCGAAGCTAATCTAGAGCTGGCTGTTGCCGGAAACACAGAGGTGATCCGCGCTAAGATGCGAGTTGCGGAGTCCCTTGGATTCGCTGACAGAATTGAAGAGATACTTATCATTCTGGAAACTCAGTACCACCTGATGTATCTACTCAGGGATATACCTGGCTTGTTTTTCTATCTGGCCCTGGATCGAGAGAAAGGAAACCTGGCCCTTGCCCGTATTAAGCTGGCTCAAATTGAAAAGAAGCTGACTCTGTAAGAGGAAGTAGAGGTGAAGCCAGAGATCTTAGCTGTACTTAGATGCGGAACCGGGGACTTGAACCCCGATGGCATTGCTGCCACTAGAACCTGAATCTAGCGCGTCTACCATTCCGCCAGTTCCGCAGCGATCTATAAGTCTGCCCAAGAAAAGGGATCCCTGTCAAGGGCAGAGGCAGGTTCTGCAAAGGGATCCTACTCTTATGCTAAGCTCGGCTGCGCACGCAATGGATCCAGAGCGCTAACTTTGGCGGCTTTTACTTTTGTTTGCGAGGGCACCTGCCCCAACACGCAGGCGCGGGCGGGATATTTCATCACCCCCCACGGCGAAATTCCCACCCCTTGCTTCATGCCGGTGGGAACTCTGGCCAACGTGAAGACCCTCACCCCTGCCCAGCTTAAGGAAACCGGTGCCCCCATCCTTCTCTGCAACACCTACCACCTCCACCTGCAGCCTGGCGAGAGCATCATCCAAGAAGCAGGGGGGCTACACCACTTTATGGGCTGGCCGGGCCCCATCCTCACCGACTCGGGGGGTTTCCAGGTCTTCAGCCTCAGCGCCATTCGCAAAATTGACGAGGAAGGGGTGACCTTCCGCTCCCCCTACGACGGGCGTCTGGTTCGCTTTACCCCTGAGCTTGCCATTCAAATCCAAAATGCCTTGGGCGCGGACATCATCATGGCTTTTGATGAGTGTCCCCCGTACCCTGCTAGTCCAGAAGCGGTAGCTGCAGCGGTGCGGCGAACCAATCAGTGGCTGAAGCGCTGTGTAGAGGCCCATCGCCGTTCAGATCAAGCCTTGTTTGGCATTGTCCAGGGAGGGGTTTACCCAGAGCTGCGCCACCAGGCGGTGGAAGAGGTCTGTCGGTTGGATCTGCCGGGGTATGCCATTGGCGGGGTGAGTGTAGGAGAGCCAGTGGAGCTGATGCACGCCGTGGTGCGGCAGGTAGCTCCTCGACTGCCCGCAGATCGCCCTCGCTACCTTATGGGGGTGGGCACCTATGCTGAGATACGGGCCGCAGTGGCTGCTGGAGTGGATTTGTTTGACTGCGTGATCCCCACCCGTTATGCTCGCCATGGTACGGTAATCAGCCGGGGCAAACGCTGGAACATCAAGAATGCCGAACACCGCCGCAGCCTAGATCCCATTGATCCCGACTGTCCCTGCTACACCTGCCGCCACTTTAGCCGCGCCTACCTGTGTCACCTCATCCGCGCAGGGGAGCTCCTGGGCTACACTCTGCTTTCTATCCACAACATCACTGAGCTAGTGCGCTACATGCAGAAAATGCGCCAGGCCATCCTGGAAGGTAAGTTTCACGAAAATTGGGATCCCTGGAGCTAAGCCGGCCAGAAGTCTCTACCTTGTTTTCAAAGCCCACCGCGGACCTAATCGCCGGCACACCCTGTGCAGGACAGCGTTGTGTCTGCGGCTCAGGCTTTAATGGACTACGCCGAGCGCTACGCTCTGGCCCTAATCTCAACTTTGTAGCTCTGCGCCTATCTTCCGCAGCTGCCTGCCTGCTACTTTGCTCACGGCTCTACGACGCCGCTGCCGAGGCCGAGCTTCTGGAGCAGTTGCAGCAAGTGGTTGAGTCGAGGATTTGGACAGCAGCCTCCTAGATTGGTACGGGCGTTAAAGCTGGCAGGTACGGCGGCTGCGCTCTAGCTCCGGCTCGATCCAGGAGAGGGAAAAGTGACTCACGCAGGACAACTGCGGGAAGCGGCGGGCCAGGGCTGCCATCTGAGTTTCTAGACTGGGGCGGTTTCGCTGCGCTTGTCCCCACAGCCCAGCAATAGCGGGACAAACAAAGGTTTGAGGAGAAGCTACAGCCAAAACTCGCTCCACTTGCTTGACCACACAAGAGCCGTCCTCGCACTTGGCATAGGCCATGGGGTGCCATTCCATGTTTGGATCAAAGCGATCCCAAGGCTGGAGGCGAGCATCAAACCCCTCCCCTACCTTCAGGTTGCCATCGGGGAAAAAGACAGCCCCGCTTGGAATTCCCCTTTTCCAGACGAGCTGGGCAGCTTGTCGAAGGTAATCGAGCACCCCCTGGCGAGCGAACTCAACGCTGAGCTCCCAGAGCTGCTGCTGCCAGCGTACTTGGCGAACGGCGGCAGGAGGGGTGGGTGTTGGGGAAGGAGTGGGAGCCAAGTTGCTCTTCCCTGAATGGGCAGGGGTGGAATGCTGCTCTCCCTGCCAATTCTTGCTTGCTGTGCTCCGGGTAACCCAGGTCGATAGCTCTGGAGAAAATACCCATTCCTCAGTCGCGCTGGGCCTGGGATCCCCTGGCCGACGCCACTTCGGCTCTTCAGAATAGGTGGCATCCAGGTGGAGAACATCCGCTACGGTAATGTAGCCCTGACTTAGGTAACGCTCCAGCAAGGCTCGCCCCGCTGGGTTTTCTGCCAAGTCCAGGTAGGCCTGTCGGGCCCCCTCCCCGTGGATCCACAGATCCCGGACGTTAGTGGCTAGGCTTGAGGCCCCCGAGCCGCGGGGATAGCGAATGTAGTCGAAGAGGATTCCGTCCGGCTGCCGCTGCAAGATCCGGCGGATGAGCTCGGCAAGATCCCGTCGCGCCAGGGGGTGAAAGGGATCCACAAACACTTCATCGGGGCTACCCAAATCTTCGGGGAGGGCTGCTGCCGGATCCAAGAGGGTAGCAAGGCCACGACCGTTGCGGGCCAAGACGGACTGGCGATCCGGGCGCTGACCGTAGCTGTAGCCGAAATTGAGGGAAGACACCCACGCATAAGCCGAAAGCCCCCGCCGTCGCGCCGCCTTGAGAGCCAAGTCCAGCAAATCGGCATTGGGCTGCAGGCTGGGCCAGATCCCTCCTGCCCCATCCGGCAAGATGGAGCGGCCGTCGTGCAGGGTCTCAATGAAGACGCGGTTGTAGCCTAGGTTCACCACTTGGTCGAACACCTGATCCAGCACGCCCGGATTGGCATCACAGGGATGCAGGCGCACCCAAATGGCCTGGACTTGCGGCCAACGGCGGCTGCGGCAGGCGAGCAAGGCAGCGCGATGTTCGGCTAAAACTTGGGTGTATTCGGCCCAAGCCGCATCCGACTGGGCAACCCGCTGGCGCAGTTGAGCCTTGCGCGCCACTTCCTCCGGCGGCTGGCGGCAGTAGGCGTCAAGCCGAAAAGCCAGGGGAGATCCCCCTGGGGAAGAGAAATGGCCTGGCCACTGGAATTCGGCTTGGGCAGCACTCCTGGGCCCCAGCAGTATCAGGGCGCCAAGCGCACCTGCCAGCCAGAGGATCCCAGGTTTTTTCCACTGCCGCTTTGGCAACCTCACCACCCTTAACTCCTACAGAAGCCTTAGCCCCGTCTCTCCTTAGAGATCGGCAAACCAAAGGCAATTGTTCCCGCCTAGCCAAGCCAAAGGACAACACCGCCAGAACTCGATATCCCCCGACTTCCGCATCTTCTGGGGTCAAGACTCAATTCGGTACTTAGCCAACTGCTGTCGAGCTGCCTGCCGCATTACCTCCACCGGCACAGGCTTGCCCCCCAGCCAGAGGGAGAGAGCTTTGGCCCCCTGGTGAACCAGCATCTCCAGACCACTGATGGGGGTGTGGCCCAGCTCAGCCGCCATGCGCAGCAGCGGCGTGGGATCCGGTACATAGATGAGGTCATAAACAACGGCGCCGGCAGGCAATAGGGCCAGTTGTTCCGAGCTAAGAGGGGAAAGTTCAGTAGCAGAGCCCGGCTTCTGCATGCCCACGGGGGTAGTGTTGACCACAAGGCGAGTTTCGGGCAAGCGGCGATCCAGCTCGGCCCAGCTTAGCGTCTCCAGCTGCGGCCAGGTTTGCTGCAGGGCCTGTAACTTCTCAAGGGATCGCCCAGCCACCCGCACTGGCCCCAGCCCCAACTCCAAACAGCCCTGGATGGCCGCCCGCGCCGCCCCGCCAGATCCCAGGATTAGGACAGGGATCCCTTTCTCTAAACCCAGCAAAGGTTGAACAAAGCCGTCGATGTCGGTGTTGGTGCCACCCCAGCCTCCCTCGGGCAAGGCGTAGACGGTGTTCACCGCTCCCACCGCTGCCGCCCGCGTTTCCACCTGGCTAAGCAAAGGCAGAATGGCCTGCTTGTGAGGAATCGTTACGTTAAACCCCCGCACCCCGATGGCTGCAAGCCCTGCCACCGCCACCGCCAAGCGCTCTGCCTTCACGGGAAAGGGCACATAGCAGTAGTCTTCTCCCATGGCCGCCAAAGCGGCGTTGTGCATCGCCGGGGAGAGGCTATGGGCTACCGGATCCCCAACTAGGCCCAGCAACTGCGTGCTTCCCGAAATGCGTCTTTCCACCCCCACTCCTCCAGGGATTCAAGTCTGGGCTTTTTGACGGCTAGTAGCGGATCTCAAGAGTCACTTGGGCGCGCACCGTTTGCTGTCCCCCTTCCACTGGCATGGTGGCTGCCTGGAGAGGGGCATCCTCCTCCGCTCCACCCATGCCTGGGGACGGGGGTTGGACATAGCTGTCGCTGTGAATCTGGATGCGTTCCACGGAACGGATGCTCAGGTTCAAGGCCCCCAGCACGTCACTGGCTTGGCGTCGAGCATCTTCCACAGCTTGGGTTAGGGCGCGGCTGCGTGCCTGCAACCGGGCGGCCTCATTGGCTCGGAAGCTGACCGACTCCACTTGGGTGGCTCCGGCAGCCACGGCTTCGTCCAGCACTTGTCCTGCTCGGGCTATGGGCACCTCAAATTGGAAGCGGTTTTGCCCCTGGATCCCTGTCAGGCGAGGCGGGCTCTTTTGGTAGTCGTATTGGGGATAGAGGGAAATGCCGGTGGTTTGCAGGGCGCTTACCTGCAGCTCTTTGAGGCGGTTGACCAGCCGCTCCGAACGCTCAGCCAGCTGCTGTTGGACAGATTGGGCCGTATCCCCTTGGATCACTACCCCCAGCCGGATCACCGCAATTGAGGTTTCCACGGCAGCCGATCCCTGACCGGTTACAGTCAACGTTCGGGATCCTTTGTCGGGACTGGCCATCGCTCCTCCATTGCTGCCGACCACACCCCACGCTAACACGGCTAGCGCTAGCCCAAGAGCTAGCCAAGGCGCCCACTTCCTTTTCCAGCTGTTGCCCCCCTTCATTTCTTTCACCCCCCAGGAGTTCACCCCCAGCTTACTCCCACCGCTCCTCTAGCCGGTCGGACAAAAGCCCCAACCATCGGTTCCCTCACCTCACCCAGACGGTGCGTTCTTGCCCCATCCCCTATCGGCCCAGAGCAGCAGAAGCCAGGTTGCTGCCTATCTCAGCTAAGGGCGCTTCCACCTCTGAGATTCTCGGGCAAGCCGTATGATTTGATTAGGGCAAGGTGGTGGGACTTGAGAATGGCCGAATCAAGACTGCGCAAGCTGCTGCATGATCTTGATGTTGAGCTGCAAAAGGCCTCTGGCTTGGAGGAAAAGCAACGGCAGCAAATTGCCGCCATCTGTCAGGAAGTGGAAGCGCTCCTGGCCGAGATGGGAAGCCAACAAGACCGAGGGCTAAAGGATCGCCTGGAAGAAGCACTGGCCTTGTTTGAAACCTCTCACCCCAACCTCACCCTGATCCTGGAGCAGCTGATCGACACGCTGGCAGGGATGGGTTTGTAGCTCCGAAAGGCAGTGAACAACCGGAGCCAAGGCTGCTTGGATTCGGGTAGAAAAACTGCTGGCCTGGACGCCCGAGCAGAGTGCCGCCAATAGCCGCAAGATCCAAGACCTTCGAGAAAGCCATTCCAAGCTGGCCAAATTGGACCTGCCCCGACTAGGCCCACCTGGGGTCAAGCAGGCTGAAGGAGAAACTCAGAGGCAGCTCTAATCTTCATCCACTTCTCCCCACTCCAACAAGTGGGCATAAGGAGCCACCAGCTTGGGAGAGTAAAAAGCAACGGCCTGCAGTAGGCGCCAGTCTTCCAGGCAGTCGAAGAGGTTAGGGTACTCGTTGCGCTCCAGTCGCTCTGCAATAGCTGCCACATCAGCTGCAGTGAATTGGCGGGGATCCACACCCTTAGAAGGGGCTTTCACCTTGGGTTGGGCAGGCATAGGCAGCCTGAAACGCTACAAGCCGATCTTAGCTTCTCTGGATTTTCCACTCTCGGCTTGCCTAGCGGAGGATCTCAGCGTCCAAAACAGGCTCTGTCTGGGTGACGCGGTAATAGCCGGCCTGAGTACGAACTGAGGCTTGATAGGGGCTAGGCAAATCCAAAGAGCGCAAGGGTGGGATGTTGGTGCGCTGGTTTAGCAAGGCGGTGAAGAAGGCAGTGACTCGCTTGGCCTGGGAGCGCACCACCTCTTCAGGGAAAGCCACTGGATCCACCTCCCTGCCCTTATCCAACAGAATCTCATCCAAGGTATTCCCCACCGGGTAAGAAGGATAGGCAATTTGGCCAAAGACACCCCTTGCCGGGATCCCGGCGGCTAAACACCCTAGAACCATCGCCAAGGCTAGACGCATGTTCCGTAATTCCCTTTACGCTACAGCTTGTTCCTCAACACGGGAAGATCTGGGCGCTGCCCATCAACCTTTACCCCCGGGGAGCTTACCGCTTGACTGGCAGCTAAGGCGGATTCTACCCAAACTGCTTCGATTGGCAACCGCATACGGATTCCAACATGACAAGGGATCCCAATGCTGACTAGGATCGGGATGCCCTCTTTAGGAAGCGTTGCCTGTGAGTGTTCGCGTTCGCCTTGCCCCCAGCCCAACTGGCAACTTGCACATTGGCACAGCCCGGACAGCAGTGTTCAACTGGCTCTATGCCCGCCGCCATGGTGGCCAGTTCATCCTGCGCATCGAAGACACTGACCGCGAGCGCTCTTCCCCCCGCTACACCCGTAATATCCTCGCGGGGCTAGCCTGGCTGGGGCTGGACTGGGACGAAGGGCCCATTTACCAGTCCAACCGCATGGCGCGCTACCGGGAAGTGGTGCAGCAGCTTCTGGATCGGGGGCTGGCCTACCGCTGCTATGTCACTGAGGAGGAGCTGGAAGCCATGCGGGCTGCCCAAAAGGCCGCTGGCAAAGCCCCCCGCTACGACAACCGCCACCGTTTTCTCACCGAGGAGCAGCGACGGGCCTACGAGGCTGAGGGGCGGCAGCCGGTGATCCGGTTTAAGATTGAGGAGCCGATGGAGGTCTCGTGGGTGGATCTCATCCGCGGCCCCATTACCTGGAACACCCAGGACTTGGGTGGGGACATGGTCATCGCGCGGGCGGATGGCTACCCTCTCTACAACTTGGCAGTGGTGGTAGACGATATTGACATGGGCATCACCCACGTCATCCGTGGCGAGGACCACATTGGCAACACGCCCAAGCAGATCTTGCTCTACCGGGCGCTGGGGTATGAACCGCCGCAGTTTGCCCATTCCCCCCTGATCCTAAACCAAGAGGGGAAGAAGCTCTCCAAGCGGGATGGAGCCACTTCGGTAACCGAGTTTCAGCAAATGGGCTTTCTGCCCGAGGCCCTCAAAAACTACCTGGCTTTGCTGAGTTGGTCTCCCCCAGATGGGGAAGAAATTTTCTCGTTGGAAAAAGCAGCTACCCTGTTTGACTTTGACCGAGTCAACCGGGCTGCTGCCCGCTTTGACTGGGACAAGCTGAACTGGATCAACAGCCAGTACATCAAGCGGCTTTCGCCAGCGGAGTTGGTGGAGCGGCTTACCCCCTTTTGGCAGGCGGCGGGGTTTGACCTGGGATCGGTGCCCGATTCCAGTTGGCTAGAGGATGTGGCTCGCCTAGTGGCTGACGGCATCGACCGCCTGGCGGAGGCCCCTCCCCTAAGTCGCTTTTTATTCGTAGAGCCCCTTAGCTACAGCTTGCCTGCGCTGGAACAGTTGCGCTTGCCGGGAGTGGCAGAGGCAATGGCAGCCATGGCATCTGCGTTGGCTGCTGCCGAGCTGCCCCAGCCAGTTACTGCTGAGAGCCTGCAGCCACTGGTGGACCAGGTGGCCCAAAGCCAGGGGATGAAAAAGGGCTTGCTCATGAAAAGTTTGCGGGCGGCCTTGACCGGCGAGCTGCAGGGGCCAGATTTACTGACCTCTTTTGCCCTGTTGCACCGGCGAGGCTGGGCCTTGGGGCGGCTGCAGGCAGTGCAGAAGGTGGTGGGCTGACTAGGACGCTGACTGCTCTGCCTTTGCAGGCTTTTGTCAGGGTGGCAATTGTTGCTCTTCTGTGCCACCGGCCAAGCTGTGGATCTGGGCCTGGTACTCAGCTTCCGTCAGCAGTTGCTGCGGCTGCCGATCCAGGAACAACCGGCCCAAGAGGTGATCGTACTCGTGCTGGAAAATCCGTGCTGGGAAGTCCTGCCAAGTCACTCTCTGCCGGACACCTTCTGGGGTGTAGTACTCCACCTCCACCTCGCGGGCACGGGCCACTAGGCCACGGCAGTTGGGCACGCTCAAGCAGCCCTCCCACCCCAGCACCTGCTCGTCGCTCAAAGCCAAGGGGCGGGGGTTGAGCATCACCAGCGGCTCCATCTGGGGAGCGTCGGGATAGCGAGGGTTGGGACGGGAGGCCACAATGATGACCTGGAGGGGGGATCCCACCTGAGGGGCCGCCAAGCCCACCCCCTGGGCTTCTTTCAAAGTGGCAAGCATTTCTTCAATGAGGTTTTGCAAAGCCGGCGTTCCAAACTCAGTGACCGGCTCAGCTACTTGAGTCAGGATGGGATCCCCCAGTTGGCGCAGGCGCAAGGTCATGTTCCCTCCGCAGGCTCTCCAGCATTGGCTAGCGATCTTTGCGGCTGGCTGCTGTCTCCAGAGCGAGCTTGGAGCGCTTTAGCCCCTCTGGGACAGGAATGGGGTAGTGGCCGGTAAAGCAGGCAGAGCAAAAAGAATTGGGGTCCTGGCCTGTGGCCGCCAGCATGCCTTCCCAGCTCAGGTAGGCCAAAGAGTCCACCCCGATTTTCTCAGCAATTTCTGCCACCGAATACCTGGCGGCAATCAACTGGTCTTGGCTGTCCGTGTCGATGCCGTAGAAGCAGGGATGGGTAACCGGCGGACTGGAGATGCGCATGTGAACTTCGGTGGCCCCCGCCTGGCGCAGGGCCTTGACGATTTTCTGGCTGGTGGTGCCGCGCACAATCGAGTCGTCCACAATAACAATTCGCTTCCCCCGCAGCACATCTTCCAGGGGGTTGAGCTTCATGCGAATGCCCCGCTCCCGCATCGACTGGGTAGGCTGAATGAAGGTGCGGCCCACATAGCGGTTTTTAATCAGCCCCTCGGTGTAGGGGATCCCTGTCTGGCGGGCATAGCCAATGGCTGCCGGGGTGCCGGAATCGGGCACCGCGATTACCCAGTCGGCCTCTGCCGGAGCTTCCCTGGCCAGTTGTTCTCCCAGCCGCACCCGGTAGGAGTAGAGGCTTTCCCCATGCATGCAACTATCGGGGCGGGCAAAGTAGATCATCTCGAAGATGCACAGTTTAGGGTTGGCCTCCGCCCAGCGCACCGATTGCAGCCCCTGCCGGTCAATCCACACCAGCTCCCCCGGCTCCACGTGGCGCAGGTAATCGGCTCCGATGATATCCAGAGCACAGGTCTCGGAGGCTAAGACATAGTGTAACCGTGGGGCTTCGGGGCAATGAGGGCCGCCCACCATCTGGGGCTGCAGCAGCTCCTGCCTGGTGGGGTTGCGGCTCAAAAACCCCAACACCAGCGGGCGCACGCCGTAGGGATCCCGCGCTCCAATCAGCCCTTCGGGGGTGCCGATGACCAGGCTAAAAGCCCCACGGCAGCGGCGCAGAGCCCGACAGGTGGCTTCTACCCACCCTTGGCCCTGATTGACCGCCTGGGCAATGGCGTGGGCAATGCACTCCGAGTCAGTGCTGCCGGTGAGGTGGCGGTCGGCAGCTTCCAGTTCTCTGCGCAGCTCTTCGGCATTGACCAAGTTGCCGTTGTGGGCCAAAGCCAGCGGCCCCAGGCGGCTTTCCACGATTACCGGCTGAGCGTTGGCCGCGCGGCTAGAGCCAGTGGTGGAGTAGCGGGTGTGGCCCACTGCCAAGTCGCCGCTGAGCTGGGCCAGGTTTACCTCGTCGAAAACTTGGGAAACTAGGCCCATCGCCTTGTGTACTCGGCAAAAAGCTCCTTCAAAAGTGGCGATCCCCGCCGATTCTTGGCCACGGTGCTGCAGGGCAAACAGCCCAAAGTAGGCTAGTCTGGCCACCTCCTCCCCAGGGGCCAAAATGCCAAATACTCCACAGGCCTCCTTGGGCTCCTCCTGGCTGTTCCAAAAGCCGGCAGGCCAGTTCTGCTCCTCTCCCCCCGCTGGAGATGGTCTTGCCCCCGCTTTTGCTGCCATGGATCCTCATCTTGCCGGTTGTACCTACCAGTCTAGCCTGAGCCCAGCCACTTCCCCCTCGACTGCGCCGGGATGAGCAGGTCACTGCCAAGTTGCTATAGGTCTTTCAGAGCGGAAGAGGGGCTATCGACTTCAATGGGGCCTAGCCCTCTCTTTTGAGCCAGGGTTTGCAGCTCTTGAACCAACCGTTGATCCTGGGAGGCGGTTCGAGCTCCCGACTCAGCAGCCCATGCCTTCAAGTCTGGAATTTGGTCGCGGGCAATGGCGGCTAGAGGGACGGTTTGGCGAATGGCCACCAAGTATTATGGGTTGTCAGCCAAGGGATCCCGGCAGGAAACACAAGCAGGGTAGACAGATAGGTATGGGGTGTTACGGCGGCCAAACCACTCGTAGCGGTGATCCCGGATCTGTTCGTAGCCTCGATCCCCTAGAACCTTCAAGCCAGGAAAGTTGCGGTACAGAGCCAGCCACACCTCCCCGCTCGGCAAAAGGGCGGCAATTTGTTCAATGGCAGCGGATCCCTGCCAGCGGCGCTCTGGGTGCTCCAGATCGATGAGAATCACCCCCAGCTCCACCTGCTCCGGTGGGATCCCCCATTGGGCCAGGGTAGAAGCATCTTGCATGGGGGCATAGCAAAACTGCCGTCCGCGATCCAGTTGCTCCAAGAGCTGAACACCGGTGGCACAGAGGTTGCAGAGGCCGTCGTAGATAACCATGTAGGGCATGGTGGGATCCCTCAGGCGGGCTGACCCAAAATTCGGGCTTGGTACTCTGCCTCTGTTTGCCGCGGCAGAAATAGCCGGCCCATGAGGCGATTGTATTCGTGCTGGAAATCGGCTAGGCTTGGAGGATGGGCTATTTTCTCACCAGCCAACGCAACAAAGCCAGCCAGCTAGCCCATAGGCTGGATCTAGCTGGCTCCCTCTTTTTTTATCATCCGGCTTTAGCCAAGGGGTTGTAAGAAAATCCTGCAACCAGCTGTAACAGGGCTGGGCTGCCGGGGTCAGCACCTGAGAAGCGCCTTTAGCTCGGCGCAACCAACAATCCCGAACGGCTACCAATTTGGTTTGGAGGATAACGATGCGCATTGCCCAAATTGCCCCCTTGCACGAAAGTGTACCCCCCAAGCTCTACGGCGGCACCGAGCGGGTGGTCTCGTGGTTAACTGAAGAGCTAGTGCGGCGCGGGCACGAGGTGACTCTATTTGCTAGCGGCGACTCTCAGACCCAGGCTCGCTTGATCCCTTTCCGGGAGCGGGCTTTGCGCTTGGATCCCACGGCCATTGATACGGTGGCTCCCCACATCTTGATGGTGGAGAAGGCCTTTCAGAGGGCCAACGAGTTTGACATTATCCATGGCCACATCGACTACTATCCCTACGCCCTGGCCCGCCGCCACCCTCAAGTTTCTTTTTTGGCCACTCTACACGGGCGACTGGACATTCCGGAGCTGCAGCCTCTCTACAGCGAGTTTCAGGACATTCCGGTGGTCTCCATCTCCAATGCTCAGCGGCGGCCGCTGCCCCAGGCGCGCTGGGTAGGGACGGTCTACCATGGCTTACCCCTGGATCTCCACCGTTTCTACCCAGAAAAGGGGGATTACCTGGCCTTTCTGGGCCGGGTCTCGCCGGAAAAAGGGTTGGACACGGCCATTGAAATTGCCGCGCGGGCAGGGATGCCGCTGAAGGCTGCTATCAAGATCGACGCGGTGGATCGCCAGTACTACGAGCTAGAAATTAAGCCTCTGGCTAGCCGCCATCCCAATGTGGAGATCATTGGGGAAATCACTGACCAAGAGAAAAACGAGTTCTTGGGCAAGGCCTACGCGGTGCTGTTTCCCATCCGCTGGCCGGAGCCCTTTGGGCTGGTGATGATTGAAGCCATGGCCTGTGGCACGCCGGTGATTGCTACTCGCTTTGGCTCGGTGCCCGAGGTGATGGCCGACAGCCGCTCCGGCTTTATTGTTGACTCCGTGGAAGAGGCAGTGGAGGCCTTGGAAAAGGTGGGATCCCTTGACCGAGCTGGGGTGCGGCAGGTGTTTGAGGAGCGGTTTAGCGTCGAGAGGATGGTGTCGGAATACGAGGCCCTCTACAACCAGTTGGTGAACGAGCGGCAGGAGCGCTCGAAGAAAGCCACCCCTGGCCTGTCAACTCTGCCCAGTTAAAGCTTGAGCTAGCTGCGAGGCTGCTGTTTTGCTGCTTTGGTTGGGTGCGAAGACCGAGATGGCCGAAGACATCATCCAGATTCAGGATCAGTACTACATCCGCGCCAGCGCTTCGCTGGTAGAGGCGCGTCCTCACGTCCTCAAGCAGGACAACTGCTTTGCTGTTTTTGACCGCCTGGGAAACATGCGCCCCCTTGGTGTTCAGGATCACGGCCTGTTTCGCGATGACACCCGCTTTTTATCTCGGCTGGTCTTGGACTTACAGGGGAAGCAATTTCTGCTGCTCAGCTCAGAGGTGCGGGAAGACAGGGATATTCTGGCGGTGGATCTCACCAACCCCGAGTTCACCACCTCGGAGGGGCAGTTCATTGAACAAGAGACGCTACACGTCTTGCGCACCACTTTCTTGTGGAACAACGTGGCCTATGAGCGCATTCGCATTCACAACTACGGCTTAGAGACGCTCCGCGTGCCGCTTACCCTGCGCTTTGAGGCCGACTTTGCCGACATGTTTGAGATTCGCGGCATCCGGCGGGCGCAGCGGGGGCAACTGCTGCCGGCCCAGGTGACGCCGGAGGGGGTAACTTTGCGCTACCGCGGCCTAGACGGACTGGAGCGGCAGACGCGGCTCCTATTTTCCCCTCCTCCGGACGTGGTTTCGGAAAAGCTAGCGCAGTGGTGGGTGCCGCTGGCACCTCAGGAGGAGCGGGATCTGGAAGTAAGGGTAGTCTGCAGCTATGGCGGCGAGGAGATCCCGCCCCTGACCTACCAGGAGGCGCTGCAGGCAGAACGGGAGCAGCGGGCGGCGCTAAGAGCTTTGGCCCACCGCATCGACACTGGCAACGCTCAGTTTAACGAGTGGCTCAACGCCTCGCGGGACGACCTGGTGATGATGCTGGCCCGCACTCCCTATGGGCTCTATCCCCACGCTGGCGTACCTTGGTTTGCCACAGTCTTTGGCCGCGACGCGCTGATCACTGCCCTAGCCACCCTTTGGTGGTTTCCCGATTTGGCGCGGGGAGTGCTGCTGTACCTGGCAGCCCACCAGGCCCAGGAGGTAGACCCCAGCCGCGATGCCGAGCCGGGCAAGATCTTGCACGAGCAGCGCTACAGCGAGATGGCCAAGACGCGCGAGATCCCCTTTGGCAATTATTTCGGCAGCATCGACTCAACACCGCTGTTTGTGGTGCTAGCAGGGCGCTATGTGCGCCGCAGCGGCGACCTCGAGCTGTTGCGGCAGTTGTGGCCCAACATCGAAGCAGCCCTAAGCTGGATGGACACCTACGGGGATCTGGACGGCGACGGCTTCTTGGAGTATGCCAGCAAGGCGCGACGGGGCTTGCGCAATCAGGGCTGGAAAGATTCGGAAGACGCCATCTTCTATGCCGACGGATCCCTAGCGGAGCCACCCATAGCCCTGTGCGAGGTGCAGGGCTACGCCTACGAGGCCAAGCTGTTGGCAGCGGAGATGGCAGAGCTATTGGGGCGGCAAGAGCAGGCGGCGCAACTGCGGCAGCAAGCAGAAAAGCTGCAGCAGCGGTTTTGGGAGCAGTTTTGGTGTGAAGAGCTGGGCGGCTACGTCCTGGCTTTGGACGGGCGCAAGCAACCCTGTCGCGTGCGCAGCTCCAACATGGGCCACTGCCTGTTTTCCGGGATCGCTCACCCGCAGCATGCCGAGCGCATTGCCCGGCAACTCTTGGAGCCGGCTTTTTTTAGCGGCTGGGGGATCCGCACCCTGGCGGAAGGGGAAGGGCGCTACAATCCCATGTCCTACCACAACGGCTCCATCTGGCCCCACGACAATGCCCTGATTGCGGCAGGGCTCTCCCGCTATGGCTATAAGGCGGAGGCGGCCCAGGTGTTGACAGCCTTGTTCGATGCCAGCCAGTTTCTGGAGCTGCGGCGGCTGCCAGAGCTGTTCTGTGGCTTTCGGCGGCGCCAGCGGGAAGGCCCCACCCTTTATCCGGTGGCCTGTCTGCCCCAGTCTTGGGCGGCGGCCAGTGTGTTTTTGCTGTTGCAGGCTTGTCTGGGGCTGGAGATCGACGGCTTGGCCCAGCGGGTGCACCTGACTCAGCCCACCCTGCCCCTGTGGCTGCCCCATGTTACCCTCGAAAACATTCAGGTGGGGCGCGGATCCCTGGACATTGGCCTGTATCTCCAGGCAGGAGGGGTGGGGATCAACGTCCTGAGAAGCACAGGGGATGTGGAGTTGACGGTGAGGTAGGAATGCCCTCAGCGTTCCACCAGCAAGGCTACAGCAAAGGCAGCCATAGCCTCCCCCTGACCTACAGGACCCAGTTTTTCGTTGGTGGTGGCCTTGATCCCTACCTGCTTGGGCGATATTTGCATAGCCTCGGCTAGACGAGCCTGCATGGCAGGGATGTGAGGCTTGAGCTTGGGCTGCTCCGCCACCACCACACTGTCTACATTGGCAACGCACCAGCCCTCTTGGCCCACCAGCTGCACCACTTGCTGTAGTAAAAGGATGCTATCTGCCCCTTTCCAACGCTCTTCTTCAGGGGGAAAGTAGTAGCCGATATCCCGCAGGGCGGCAGCTCCCAGGAGGGCGTCCATGATGGCGTGGGTGAGGACATCGGCGTCGCTATGGCCCAATAGCCCCTTTTCGTAAGGGATCCGGATCCCGCCCAGGATCAGGGGGCGCCCCTCGACGAGGCGGTGGATGTCGTAGCCCTGGCCAATGCGCACTTTTCCGGCTCCCTTGGGAAAACCATCGAGACCCCTGTCGACCATCGCCCCCTCCGAGGAGCTAGGGGGATGGGAGTCGAGTAACCGACAAGCAGCTTTTGAGAACGCCTCTTTCTATTCTGCCGGCTCCAGAGGGGAATAGCAGATGGGACAAGACGAACCACTGTAGCAGTCGAAGCAGATGAGGTGAGACTTCCCGTAGGGATTGGCGCAGCGCTTGGCCCACTGATAATCGCTGTAGCTAAGATCTTTTCCGCAAACGTCACATCTGGCCATCTCGCTTTCTTCTCCTCAAGCTTCCGAATTAAAACACCACACTAGAGAGATGATCCTAATCGATCCCTGAGCCCCAGCTTGAGAGAAACTATCCCCCAGCCCTGTCCAGAAGGGGATCCTGCCGCCCACAGGGGATCCCGTCTTCGAGAGGCGTCCAGCCCGGCTGCCAAAGATCCCGGTTCTTCAGGGTGGCCGCGTTGACCCAGAGGCGCACCTGGGGATCGCAGACGGCCTTGAGCTCGGCAAACACTACCCCTCCTTCCCCCTCTTGGCGAGCGGTAACCTGAAAATGTCGCCAGCCCAGCACAGGCTGAACCGAAGTCCACTTGGAGCCGAGGAGGTGGGGAAAGCGCTGCTTTCGGCGGGGTCTGCTACGGGCCATGGGTTGAGGACTGGCTGCCACCCTACCGCTGCCTGGGGGCGAGCGAGGAGCGGTAGGATGGCTAGAAGTGCTCTGGCATTCCAGCCTACCCCCTAGCCTATCCAACGATGGTGCAACATGGGCAACCGCTGTGGCTCTTTTGGCAGCAGGTGCTTCTGAAAGCGAGACTTCTATTGCTCCTCCTGGCGTGTCTGGTTTTGGGCACGGGACTGCCCTGGGTCGCGTCCAGCGCTTGGGCAGCAACTGAGCCAGGACTATCTGGCAAACTAACGGGGCCGGAGTGGCGCCAGGCCGATCCCGAAGCCAAGCAGGCGTTTTGTCGCAAAGCCTTTCAGGCGTTCCGAACCTCTCCTGCCCAGAGCTACATCATCAGCTCCAACGTGCAGGCCTTAACCCCAGAGGGCCTGTGCCGGCGCATAGACCAGTTTTACCAGTACGCCATCCACGACGAGATCCCGCTCAACCAGGCGGCCAATATCGCTCCCCTGCTTTTTTCGGATCAGCCGCTGGAGTAGGGGCCGCTGCCTGAGGGAGGGCTTGTCTCCTGCTCCTGAGCGAGATCTTGGCCCTAGGTTGATAATAGAACTGTTCTCTTGCCCCTCTCAGCCATGCCCGGCTCTGTTATTTCCCCCGAAAACTTGCTAGATCTCTGCGAACAGGGTGTGCAAAAGGCCTTGGCTGCCGGCGCTGACCAAGCCGAGGTGTTTGCCAACTCAGGCCGCGAGACGGAAGTCACTTTTGAGAAAAATGACCTCAACCTAGTTCGCACTAGCTGTGAGACCCTGTTTGGCATCCGAGTTTTCTGCGGCGGCAGGCTGGGCTTTGCCACCTCCAACCGCCCAGAAGATCTGGCCGAAACAGCAGCTGAGGCGGTGGCCATGGCCAAGGCTTCGCCGGCGGATCCCCTCAACGGCCTGCCGGATCCCCAGCCTCTGCCCCAGGTGCCCTTTGCCCTTGACCCAGGCCTGCTGGAGCTGGATGCTGCCGAGCTGACGCAACTGGGATCCCAACTGGTGGAGTGGGTGCGCTCCAAAGACCCGCGCATCACCATCGACAGCGGCTCCTTCAGTGTGGAAGAGGATACCGTGGCCATTGCTTCTTCCACCGGCATCCGCGCCAACTACCACAGCGTTGAGGCGGGCGGATCCCTATTTGGCATGGCCATCGATGGGGATGAGGTAGGCAGCTTTGCCTACGACGGCGACAGCGTCCAGAAGCGGGCGGATCTGGTGCCGGCCCTAGAGCGAGCTTTTGATCGCTTTGTGCAAAAGTGCGTGGGCGCGCTGGGGGCTAGCAAGGGAGAGAGTTTTCGTGGCCCCATCGTCCTGCCGCCGGATGTGGTGGAGGAGTTTCTGGGAGACCTCCTCTTTGTGCTGGGGGCGGATGCAGTGCGCAAAGGCAAAAGCCCCCTGGCGCAGAAGATGGGATCCCTTATCGCCAGCCCTCTGTTGACGCTGGTTTCGGAAGGCCTGGGCTTGCCCGGCTACCTCATCGAGCCCTTTGACCGCGAGGGGATCCCCCGCCAAGTTACCCCCCTAATCCACGAAGGGATCCTCTGCAACTTCATGTACAACAGCTACGAGGGCCGGGCTGCCGGCGTTCCCTCCAATGGCCATGCCACAGGCGGAGCGGGCAGCTTGCCAGGAGTGGGGCCGGCCTGTCTGAGCTTGGCTCCAGGGACAACGCCCCTGGCGGAGTTGTACGCGATGGAGCGGGGCATCATCGTCACCCGGCTTTCTGGCAGCAGCAACCCCATCACAGGAGATTTTTCTGGGGTAGTGAAGGGGGGGTTCTTGGTCAAAGGTGGCGAGAAGCGCCCCATCTTGGAGACCACCATTGCCGGCAACCTCTACGACTGTTTGCGCAATATCTCTGCCATCTCCCAGGAAGTAACTGTCTTCAACGGCACGGCTGCCTTTCCTGCCCTGCGCATTGAAGATGTCTCGATAACGGCAGGATAGCTGACCAAGTAAGTGCCCTGGGATATCCAGCCAGCAACCATAGGCTAGAGCTGGCCAGGAGGCAACAGCGGTAAACTGTCCTACCCCGGGATCCCTGGCAGCAGCGATACGGTGGTCTTATTCCCAAAAGCCGCGGAGTTGTCTCGATGGGCCAGGAGATCGCCTGCCTGAGTTTTAGCGACGAAGACTTTGCCGAGTTCAAAGCTCGGCTGCAGCAAGAAACGGACTTGCTCGACCGCTGGTTGGCCGGTGCGCCGGGGCTGGATCCGGCTTGTCAGCCCTTTGCCCAGGGATCCCCGGTGGGCGGGTTTGAGCTGGAGGCATGGCTGGTCACCCCCCAGGGAGATCCGGCCCCGATAAACTCAGCCTACCTGGAAGCGGTGAACGATCCGCTGGTGGTGCCGGAACTGGCCCAGTTCAACGTGGAGATCAACAGCCGGCCCCAAGTTTTGGTCGGCTCGGCTCTGCGGCAGTTTCAGCAAGAGCTGGGCCAAACGTGGGATCGCTGTTGCCGAGTGGCCGAGCAACTGCAGGCGGGGCTGATGACGATCGGCATTTTGCCCACGCTGCAGCAGCAGCAGCTCACTTTGGAGATGATCTCGCCTCGCAAGCGCTACCTGGCCCTCAACGAGCAGATCCTGAACCTGCACCGGCGCGAGCAACCCTCCAGGATCCCGCCCCTGGGGCTGACAATCGAAGGGCCTGCCACCCTGCTGCGGGTCACCCACCCAAACGTCATGCTGGAGGCAGCCACCACCTCTTTTCAAATCCATCTGCAGGTGGCTCCCCACCAAGCGGTCCGCTACTTCAACGCTTCCCTGCTCGTGTCGGCCCCCTTGGTAGCGCTGGCGGCCAATTCTCCCTATCTGTTCGGGCACGACCTATGGGCGGAAACCCGCATCCCTGTGTTTGAGCAGGCGTTGGATGGCCCACCCCCCCTTGCCCCCACCCACCAACCTCGCGTCACCTTTGGGCAAGGCTATGTGCAAGAGTCCCTGATGGAGTTGTTCTGGGAAAATCTACGCTGCTATCCGGTGGTGTTGCCGCAGAGGCTGGCCTCACCTCCTACTGAGCTAGCCCATCTGCGCTTGCACAACGGCACCATCTGGCGCTGGAACCGCCCTCTGGTGGGGGTGGATCCCTATCCCCATCTGCGCATTGAACAGCGGGTGGCTGCAGCAGGTCCCACTCTACCCGACATGATCGCCAATGCCGCCTTCTACTTTGGCCTGGTGCAAGCTCTGGGATCCCGACCCCTTCCCCCGGAGCAGGAGCTGAGCTTTGCCCAGTGCCGCGCCAATTTCTACGCGGCTGCCCGCTTCGGCCTCGAGGCCCCCATCACCTGGCTCAAGGGGTGGCAGGGATCCCTGCGCCAATTGCTGCTGGAAGAGCTAATTCCTTTGGCCGAGGAAGGATTGGCGCAACTGAACTTGTCCTCCCAGGATATCCAGGAGTACCTGGGCATTCTCCGTGCCCGCGTCGAGTTGGGGCAGAATGGGGCCACCTGGCAGCGGCGCTACGTGGCTCGGCATGGTAAAGATATGCAACAATTGACCTGTGCCTACTGGGAACGGCAGCGGCAAGGTCAGCCGGTACACACTTGGGATCTCGACTAGGAAAGCGCCCTCCCCGTATGGCAGGGGATCCCCCTGGGCAAGATGGATCCCTTGCCCAGCTTGGAAGGGGGGAGATGCCTTCTCAAATCAAAGGGCAGGGCGACGACCCAAGCCACCAGCACGGTAGCCAGTTGTTCATTTCTGCTCCTGAGCAGCCAAGAGTTTGCGTTGAAGTGCTTGTCCAACCCTCATGCTCACCGTTCTCGACCACCTGCCGGATCAACTCCTGGAGCTAGAGGCCCATCAACTCTACGACCGCTTGGGCGGGCCAACCCTCATCCATCTGCGGGGAAGGCGGGATCCCCCCTTGTTTGTGTCTGTCCTGCTGCACGGCAACGAAACCACTGGTTGGCAGGCAGTGCGACAGCTTCTGCGCTGCTACCGCGGGCGAGAACTGCCCCGTTCCCTGTCCCTCTTCATCGGCAATGTACGGGCTGCTCGCTATGGGCAGCGGCGCCTGGACGGCCAGCCAGACTACAACCGCATTTGGGGCCCCGGCTCCACCCCCGAGCATGCCATGGCCGAGGCGGTTTTGCGGCAGATGCGGCAACGCGGCGTCTTTGCCAGCGTTGACATCCACAACAACACGGGCACCAACCCCCATTACGCCTGTGTCAATTACCTAGATCCTTCTACCTTGCACCTGGCCACCTTGTTTGGTCGCACTGTCCTCTACTTCAGGCGGCCAGAAGGCGTGCAGAGCATGGCCTTTGGGCGCTTCTGCCCGGCAGTGACCCTGGAGTGCGGCAAGCCGGATCAGCCCTACGGCACCCAGCATGCCTACGCATTTCTGCAAGCCTGTCTTCATCTTTCGGCCATCCCGCAGCGCCCCGTCCTTAGACAAGACATCGACCTCTTTCACAGCATCGCCATTGTCAGGATCCCGGAAGAGGTGAGCTTTAGCTTTGGGGAAGAAGAGAGCAAGCCGCAGGGATCCCAGCCGCACCTGCGCTTCCCCCCCAACTTGGATCTGCTTAACTTTCGGGAGTTACCTCCCCACACCTGCATTGGATGGACCACCAACGGTTTCTACCTGGAGGTGCAAGATGAGCAAGGCCAAAATGTGGCGGAGCGCTTTTTCTATGCCCAGGATGGGGAAATTCGCACCCGTGTGCCTCTTGTGCCAGCCATGCTCACCCTCAATAGCCATATCATCCGCCAAGATTGCCTCTGCTACCTGATGGAGCGCTGCCGCACCGCTGTCGCGAACGAGGACTAGAGGGTTGAGGAGCTCCTCCAATTTCCAACGCTTGTGGACTGCCGCCCACCAGACTTGCTGCTCAACCAAGCGGACTTGATCACCGCTCTACACCCCTGATGCCCCTTGCCTGCTCGCTCCCCTGGCCTGCATTTTGAATGGGCACGCTTTTCGCTCAAAAGGAGCCGCGTCTTGAGTGGCAAGGGGTTAGACTGGGAAGCACTGGCCGTCGGCCTCAGGCGGGTGTGCCGGTCAACGCCACCTGCCCATAAGAACTTTTGGGAGGGGGTGAATGGCGATGGCTCGCAGCAAGCTGTCAAAGCAAGAACAACAGCAGATCGTCAATGCCTACCGCGACTCGGTAGCTACTGTTGCTGAACTGGCGGAGCAATTCCGCGTCAGCCTCGCCACCATCACCCGCGTTCTCAAGGAAAATATCCCTCCTGACGAGTACCAGCAGCTAATCCAGCTCAGACGCTTAGCAGCCCGCCGCAAAGACAGGGACAAGGAAGAGATGCCCCAGCCACAACAGGTTTTGTCTCCAGAGGACGCCTCTAATCAAGCGGGCGAAGGAGCAGAACTGCCCCCTGAAGCGCTGCCAGCCCACCTGGTGGCTGAGCTGCAGGAAGATCTGGCTGCAGAAGAAGACGACGATGAGGCGGAAGAGGAGGAAGACACCAGTGACGATCTGCCGGAGGACGCTGAAGCAGAGCCAGATCCCCTCGCTGGGCCTGTCCATCAAATTCAGGTGCTTCCCCTGGAGGAGCTGGAGCTGCCCGAGACCTGCTACGTAGTGGTGGACCGCTACCAAGAATTGGCCACCCGCCCCCTCAAGGAATTTTTGGGGCCGGGATCCTTGGAAGGGATCGAGAATGCCAATACGCTGCCCGTTTTTGACAACCACAAGGTGGCCCGGCGCTTTTGCGAAATGAGCCGCCGAGGCAGCAACACCCACCCGCCCTACCGGGTCATCCACTTTCCCGGCTACATTCTGGGAATTGTGCGCTCGCAGTTGCAAAAGAAAGGCATCACTCATCTGCTGGTAGATGGACAAATCTACAGCTTGTAAAGGGTTAGACCTATGTCTGAGTTTCAACTGGTTTCCCCCTACCAGCCCACCGGGGATCAGCCTCAGGCAATTGCTGGCTTGGTGCAGTCTATTTTGGAGGGCCATCGCTTTCAAACTCTGCTAGGGGCAACCGGAACTGGCAAAACCTTTACCATTGCCCATACTATCCAGCAGATTGGCAGGCCAACCCTGGTGATGGCCCCCAACAAAACCTTGGCCGCACAACTGTGCAACGAGCTGCGCGAGCTTTTTCCCTACAATGCTGTCGAGTATTTCATCAGCTACTACGACTACTACCAACCGGAAGCCTATTTGCCCAGCACTGACACCTACATTGCCAAGTCTTCTTCCATTAACGAAGAAATTGACATGCTGCGGCACTCGGCTACCCGCTCCCTCTTTGAGCGGCGGGATGTCATTGTTGTGGCTTCCGTAAGCTGCCTCTACGGCTTGGGCATGCCGGAGGAATACCTAAAGGCTTCTATCCCCTTCAAAGTGGGCCAACGAATTGACCAACGGCAGGTCTTGCGGGATCTGGTCGGCATCCAGTACGAGCGCAATGATCTGGAACTGGCGCGGGGGCGGTTTCGCGTCAAAGGGGATGTGCTGGAAATTGTGCCTGCCTATGAGGATAGAGTAATTCGCATTGAGTTTTTTGGCGATGAGATCGAGGCCATTCGCCTCCTTGACCCGGTGACAGGCGCGATCCTCACCAGCGTCAGCGCCCTCAGGGTTTATCCAGCTCGCCACTTTGTAACACCCGAAGAGCGGCTAGAGCAGGCCATCCGCAGCATTGAGGAAGAGCTGGAAGAGCAGCTAGATCTCTTTCGCCGCCAGGGCAAGCTCTTAGAAGCTCAGCGGCTGGAGCAGCGCACCCGCTCCGATTTGGAAATGCTGAGGGAGGTGGGCTACTGCAACGGCATTGAAAACTACTCCCGGCATTTGACGGGGCGCAAGGAGGGGGAGCCGCCTGCTTGCTTGGTGGACTACTTCAAGGCCAACGATTGGCTATTGGTGGTGGACGAATCCCACGTTACCGTGCCGCAAATCCGGGGCATGTACAATGGGGATCGCGCCCGCAAACAGGTGTTGGTGGATCACGGCTTTCGCCTGCCCAGCGCCCTTGACAATCGCCCCCTTAAAGCCGAGGAATTTTGGGCCAAAGTCCACCAATGCATCTTTGTTTCCGCCACGCCCGGCAACTGGGAATTAGAACAAAGCGAAGCTCAGTTTGAAACCATGGTGGAAAATGGCAAACCCCTGAAGTTCTACATACCGGGCACAGGCCGGGTTGTAGAACAAGTTATTCGGCCTACCGGTGTCGTGGATCCAGAAGTGCATGTCCGCCCCACAGCCGGTCAAGTGGAGGATTTGCTCTCAGAAATCTACCTGCGCCTAGAGCGCTCGCAGCAGGGCTTCCCGGAACGGGTCATCGTAACCACCCTTACCAAACGCATGGCTGAAGATCTCACGGAGTACTTGCAGGAACGCGGGATCCGGGTTCGCTATTTGCACTCTGAAATTACCCCCATTGAGCGCATTGAGATCCTCCAAGATTTTCGGGAAGGGGCTTTTGATGTCCTGGTGGGGGTCAATTTGTTGCGGGAGGGGTTGGATCTGCCGGAAGTCTCCTTGGTGGCCATTTTGGATGCAGATAAAGAGGGATTTTTGCGGGCGGAGCGATCCCTAATCCAGATGATTGGGCGGGCAGCGCGCCATGTCCGCGGCATGGTGGTGATGTATGCTGACACGCTAACTAGCAGCATGGCAAGAGCGATTGCCGAAACCCAGCGCCGCCGCCAAATTCAGTTGGAATACAATCGCCAACACAACATCACCCCTAAGCCCATCGTTAAGAAAAACAGCAATGCCATTTTGTCTTTTTTATCCATCTCCCGCAAACTCAAGGGCAAGGATCTGGAAAAAGCCTTGCCAGCGCTGGATGAGATCCCTCTATCCAAAATTCCAGAGCTCATTAGCGAGCTAGATGCGAAGATGAAAGCGGCAGCTAAAAACTTGGAATTTGAAGAAGCTGCCCGGCTGCGCGACCAAATTAAAAAGCTGCGCCAACGGCTTTTGGGCCACCCCTGGAGCGCCTAAGCTCCCAGCCTGCCTCCCCAGCCGCAGGACCTGCTTGTGCCACCATGGGCATACCGCCAAGCCTCCTCAGGATTCCTGAAACCATGGGTGTTCGTCTCCGCCGAGCCATTCAAGATTCCCTCTTGCTGAAGGGGGCTGTACTCGCGCTGGGGCTGACGATGGGGATCGGTCTCTGGCTTTCCCCTGCCCTCTCTGCCCCCTTTGAGGGCCGCTTGGCGCAGGCACTTGAGCTGCGGGATCCTGGAGTTGCCCCCGAGGGAGTCCCTTCCCCAACCCCGCTGGGGATCCCGTTGACTGGCCAAGAGGGCACAGCAGTGCTGGTGGGGGGAGTCCCGGTGTTTCGCCTGCAAACGGCAGAATACCCCAGCGACGTGCGGGCTGATAATGTGCGGGCAATCATCGAGCGCTTTTTGGAAGAGGGCCAGTTGCCGGAGCCAGAGGTGCGGGTGGCTCAGGATGCCAATGGGCAGTACGTTCTCCGGCTGGGAGAAAGAGGCCGCTTTGAGGCCACCCAACGGTACTTGTTTACCGTCACCTATGCCGATGCGGCTGCCGAGCGCAGGGTGCCGCTGGCTCAGGTAAGCCTCAACGATGTGCGTCTAGTGGCCAACAGTTGGGCACGGCGGCTGGAACAAGCCATCGCTGAGTACCGGCAGGATCGGCTGGATCTGCAGCGGACGCGGGATCCGCGCGTGCTAGTGCTCACTACCTTGGCTGGGCTGGCCAGCGTGGCTGTGGGGTTCTTTCTCTGGCGGCTGTTCGACCGTAGCCTCGTCCGCCTGCAGAGGTGGCTAGAGCTCCGGGCTGACCCAGGTTGGGGAAGCTGGATTGACATGGGAGGATCCCTGCTGCGCAGCCTAGGAGCAATGCTTATTGCCGGCATCTCGCTGGACCGCAGCATTAGCTTCATACCCGCCCTGCGGCCCTTTCAGCGGGCTTTTTACGCGCGCTTGGGGCAGGTGGTGGACACAGCACTGGGCGTTCTCATCCAGCCGCTGCCCAATTCCAATGTTTCCATTGCTAGCCTATTGGTCTTCTTTGTCCTGGCCACTTTGGTCTTTACGGTTGCCCACTATATCAGCGTTGGCTTAAAGCAGCGGTTTTTGGGTCGCCTTGGGCTGGACTTGGGCACCCAGGAGTCGACGGCGGCCATCTTCAAATACGTCCTCACCCTATTTGGGATCCTGCTAGTGCTGCCCTTTAGCGGCCTCAACCTCAGCTCCTTGGCTGTGATTGCAGGGGCGGTGGGCTTAGGAATTGGCTTTGGCCTGCAAAACCTTTCCAACAACTACCTTAGCTACCTCGCCATCCTCCTAGAGCGTCCCATCCAGATTGGGGATCTAGTCGAAGTGGACAACTTGCTTGGCACAGTAGAGCACATTGGCCCGCGGGCCACTGTCCTGCGCACCTTGGATCGCATCTTTGTCATTGTGCCCAACTCTCGCTTCACCGAGTCAAAGGTGGTGAACTGGAGCTACCGGGATCCCCGCTGCCGCATCCACATTCCCGTGGGCGTAGCCTACGGCTCCGACACAAAGGTGGTTACCGAAGCCCTGCTTGCCGTTGCTAGGGGAAATCCGCGGGTTCTAACCAACCCGCCCCCGCAGGTGTGGCTTAGATCTTTTGGGCCTTCTTCCCTTAACTTTGAGCTGTTGGTGTGGATCAACCGTCCTCAGGACCAATTTGTCTTGACTAGCGAGCTCAACTTCGCCATCGAGGCCGAGTTTCGGCGGCGCGGGATCCGCATCCCCTTCCCCCAGCAAGACATCCACATCCGCAGCTTGGAAGGACTGGTTTCCCTCAGCCGCAACGGCGGATCCCGTTCTCTGCCTGACGCTGCTTCTATCCAGTCGGCCCTCAGCGAAGCAGCCCAGTTCTCGGAAGACAAGGATTAGGGAGAGACACCATGCTGCAAAGCCTGGAGCGTGTGTTGGCCAGTTTCAGCGGCCACCCCCTTTGGGCCGAGCTCAACCAAATGCAGACCCTGCGGCAGATCTGGCCGGAAGTGGTGGGAGAAGCGGTAGCCGCGCAAACCTACCCGGTCAACCTGCGCCGCCAGGTGCTGCAGGTGGCCACTTCTACCCCTGCTTGGGCTCAGAACCTCACCTTCCAGCGCCAACGGATTCTCAAGAAACTTAACAGCCGCCTCCACCCTCCCCTCGCGGATATCCGCTTTAGCCCTGCCGCTTGGCATGCGAGGTCGGGCTTGGCTAACTCTTTTGCCTCCGATGCGGAACTGGTAGACAAGTTCTACCCCCCTCCCCCTGTATCCTCAACTCCCAAGCGGCCTACCACCCCTCGCCGCTCCAGCTTATCTCCCTCTTCTGAAGAGGCCAAAGCTGCCTTTGAGCGCTGGGCTCGGCTAGTGAAACGGCAACAAACCCAGCAAAACCTGTTTCCCTGCCCTGCCTGCGGCTGCCCCACCCCTGCTGCCGAGCTGGAGCGTTGGTTGGTCTGTGGGTTTTGCCATCGCCAGTCCTTGCGTGGATCCAGCCGTCGCTACCCCAGAGAGTTGCCGCCTGCAGGAATAGCGTCTACTCCAGCAGGTTGACCCAGCGCAAGTAGGCTTCGACCAAC
Organism: Synechococcus sp. R70.1; assembly: GCF_047461675.1. Taxonomy (NCBI): domain Bacteria; kingdom Bacillati; phylum Cyanobacteriota; class Cyanophyceae; order Synechococcales; family Synechococcaceae; genus Synechococcus; species Synechococcus sp. R70.1. The sequence continues at coordinate 135,754 of NZ_JANSHR010000026.1, read as the reverse complement.
GGGGATCCTGCCAAGGCAGCCGTAGCCCCGCCTAGAGCCAGGTAGGGTCCAAAGGGAACAGGTTTGCCCAGGCGAGCTCGTCCTCTGGCCATGGCCAATAAGCTAACCAGCAAGCCCAACGCGGAACCCAAAAGGAGGGTCACGACCACCCCCTGCCAGCCCAGCCACATGCCAATGAGGGCCAGCAACTTGCCATCTCCTCCGCCCATGGCCTCCCGCCGCAAAACTTGGCGGGCCACCAGACCAATGCCTTCCACCAGCCAAATGCCCAGCACCGCGCCTGCCATCCCAGCCACCAAAGACGAGCCTGTAGCGGCCAGGGATCTGGATCCCTCTAGCCAAGGCAGCACCAAGCGGGCCAGCAGTCCTGCCAGCAAGCCGGAGCGGGTGAGCGCTTCTGGTAGCAAAAACGTATCCAGGTCAACCAGGGCTAGCACCAGCAGCCAGCCCAACAACAAGCAGGTGAGGATCCCGCGGGGAGAAAATCCCAGAACCCCAACGCTGAGGCCAAACAGACCCATGGTCAAGGCCTCGACGGCAGGGTAGCGCCAGGCGATGGGATTCCCGCAGTGACGGCAGCGACCACGCAGCAAGAACCAGCCTAGGATGGGGAGGTTCTCCGTCGGCCCTAGGGGCGTCTTGCAGTGGGGACAGTGGGAGCCAGGATAGAGTAGAGAGAGACCCCGAGGCAGGCGGTAGACCACCACGTTGATAAAGCTGCCCACGCAGGCCCCTAGGATCAGCACCAGCACCCAACCCAACAGGCGCAGTTCCCAGGCGCTGGCCAGGAAGTCTGCCCTCACCGCCGTTCCCAGGCAACAAAGACTAACTCTGCCATCGTATGGCGTACACCCTCCAGATGGGCAGGGGAGCAGGGCTTCAGCGCAGCGGCTCCAACTGCTGCAAGGGAATAAAGGTCTCCTGAGGCAGGAGAATGGGAAACTCCGAGAAAATCAAGTCGCCCCGCAGGGTACGGCGATGGATGACCACGCCCCGCGGTGGCTGCTCCACCACCTCTGGGCGGTGCTGAAGATGAAGCTGGTAGATCTGGCGAGCTGCTTGTAGCAAAGTGCTGTCCATGAGCAGTCTCACCCCTTGCTGGTGGTTCGATCCTCAGGATATCGCGGCGCAGAGCCGGTGGGCCATCCATCTTTATTTCCCAATTCAGGAAGTTGACCGGCAAGGAACCGAGAGAGGTCGCCAAACGAGCTTGAGCTGTAGCCAGCAGGGCAGGTTAAGACAGGGCTATAGATCCCGCTTGGCTAGGAGAGTACAGTGGGGGCAAGCGCGCTGAGAGCAGATGGAGAGAACCTACCTGCTGGGGCTGGGCTGGATCCTAGGCCTGTTGCTGCGGGCCTGGCCGGCAGTGAGCGGCTGGGGGTGGGGGATCCCTCTAGGGCTGGGGCTAGTGGGATCCCTGGTCTACCGGCAACGACCGCGCTTGGGGCGCACCTGGTTGGCGGCGGGGTTGGTGGGCTGCCTGGCTTGGGCCTACCTGGGCTGGCGGCAGCCTCTCCCCGGCCCGACGGATATTAGCCTTCTAGCCCCGCAGGCGCAGGTGAGTCTGGTGGGCACTGTCCTTTCGGAGCCCCGTCCTACCCGCGGCGAGCGGCGGCAATTCTGGCTCGAGGCGGAGCAGGTGCTGGAGGCCGACTCCACTGCCCGCCAGGTGAGCGGCAAGCTCTACGTCACTGCTAGCCCGGCAGCCCTCCAGGGCAGGGATCTCCATCCCAACCAGCGGGTGCGCCTGGTGGGATCCCTCTACCTGCCCAGCCCAGCCTTAAACCCCGGCAGCTTTGACTTTCAAGCCTACCTGCAGCGCCAGGGAGCTTTTGCCGGTTTCAGCGCCCGCGAGGTGATCCCGCAGCCGGGAGGAAAAGTCTGGGGAGGTTGGGTGTTGCGGCGGCGGGTGCGGCAGGCCTTCGTCGCCGGTCTGGGGGAGCGGCAGGGGAACCTCTTGGCCTCCTTGGTGCTGGGATCCCGGGCTGCCCAACTGGATTTCGACTTGCAAGATGCCTTCCGAGAAATCGGCATGGCCCATGTTCTGGCCGCTTCTGGGTTTCACGTGTCGCTACTGCTGGGGGTGGTGTTTGTCCTGACGCGGCGGCTGGCAGTGCGCCTGCAGCAGGGGATCCTCCTGGCAGCCTTGGGGGTTTACCTCACCTTGACAGGGTTTACCCCTTCGGTGCTGCGGGCGGCAGTGATGGGGGTGGCGGCCATGCTGGTGCTGACGGAGCCGCGGCCGGAGGGGAAAGTTAGGCTCAACCCCCTGGGAACGCTGCTGGTGGCAGCGGTTTTGCTGTTGCTCTACCAGCCACAGTGGATTACAGACCTGGGGTTTCAGCTCAGCTTTGCCGCCACCTTGGGCCTGCTGGTGGGGACAGCTCCCATTGTTTCCCGTTTGGACTTCTTGCCCCCAGCAGTGGCTACCGCCTTGGCTGTTCCTCTGGCAGCCCAGATCTGGACCTTGCCGCTGCAAGTGGCCATCTTTGGCCGCATCCCCACCTATTCCCTGCTGGCCAACCCGCTGCTGCTAATCCTGCTGCTGCCCCTGCTGGTGGCCGGGTTTGGGGTGGCCTTTGTGGCTTTGCTCTGGCCGGCCCTGGGATCCCTGCTGGCCCAGCCCTTGACGTTTTTGATCACACCCTTGATCAACTGGGTGAGCTGGATGGCGAGCTGGCCCTTAAGTTCCTACTACACCGGCAGGGTCTCGCTGCTCCAGTGTCTGCTCCTCTACGGGGCGCTGGTGGCCCTCACCTTTTGGCCGCAGTGGCGACGGGCTTTCCGCTGGCAGGGCACTACCCTGATCATGGCCGCCATCCTGCTGGGGCCGAGGTTGTGGCCGGGGCCGCCAGTTCAGATCACCGCTTTGGCCAGTGGCCCCATCCCCATTCTGGTTATTCAGGCGGAAGGACGCCACCTCTTGCTCAACAGCGGCGATCCCCGCCTGGCCGAGCGCACGGTGCTGCCTTTTCTGCGGCAGCAGGGCCTGCGCCGTCTGGAGGGAGCGGTAGCCATGACCTCTAGGGGCTCTGCCAATGGCGCTTGGGAGATCCTGCTTTCGGCTTTCTCCATTGGGCACTTCTGGGACGGGGGCGGGATCAACGCCGCTTCCGAAAGCTACCTGCGCTCCCTCAGTGCCGTGCAAGCTGCCGGGATCCCCTATCAAGTCTTGCGGCCCGCCGACCGCATCCCTTTTTCCGAGCGGCTGAAGCTGCAGGCTGTCCATACCAACCCCCTGGTGTTGACCCTGGAGGCCGAGGGATCCCGCTGGCTGCTTTTGGGGTCCGCCAGCACCCAGGTCCAGGCCGAGCTAACCGGATCTCCCCTGCTGCCGGCCCAAATTGACTGGCTGTGGTGGGATGGGGGATCCCTAATCCTGGACTTGCTGGAGCGCTTTCAGGTGCAGGCGGGCATCAGCTCTGGCTCCGCCGGCGAGGCAGTGGTTACTTGGTTTCGGCAGAGGCAGCGGCCTCTCTACTTAGCCGAGCGCGTTGGAGCAGTGACCTGGTCGCGGCAAGGCGTGCAAACCCTGAGAGCGCAAGAGCTCTAGCACCTCCTCCCCAATTGGGCTTGATTGTGGAGGCGGTGGGGATCCCATCCCCTAAAATGGGATCACCCCGATAAGCCCTCTTTGCTCGGCTAGACCTATGGACATCATCACCTTTGGCTGGGTTGCCGTTGCTGCTTTCTTTGCCTTTTCGATTGCCTTTGTGGTTTGGGGCCGCAACGGCATGTAGCCCTATCCTTCGGTGTTTCTGGCCCTATGGAAACTGCCTTGCCCTGGGTTCTCCGCCTTGCCTATGGGGGCATCTTTTTGCTCCTAGCGGCCATAACTTTGGGCGTTGGCTACATCACCTTGATCGACTGGCGGGATCGGCGGCGGCGCAACGAGGCAGAACGTCAGGCTCGCCGCTCCAAGCGCCGCTAGCGGTTTGCACACGCCTCGCGATTGGGCTGGTTGCCGGCGGCCCTCAGAGCAGGAGGATCTCCTCCGCCGTCGCCTTGCTGGGGAAGGCGGAAGAGGCGAGCAGCATTTTGGCTGGTTTGTTGGGCCAGATCCTCCAAGGGGATCTGCAACAACTCCGCCAAGGTTTGGGCCACCCGCTGCACATGGGCTGGCTCGTTGCGTTTGCCGCGGAAGGGAGTAGGGGCCAGGAAAGGGCAGTCGGTTTCCACCAGAAGCTGGGACAGGGGCACCTCCAAGGCCGAGCGGCGCACCGTCTCAGCGTTCTTAAAGGTCACGATGCCGCTAAAGCTAATAAAGCAGCCCAGCTCCACAAAGAGCCGCGTCTCCTCCGGGGATCCGCTCCAGCAGTGCATCACCACCCGCAGCGATTCCCCTGTGGCCATGGCCTCTTGGAGAATCTCATAGGTGGCCGCTGCCGCCTCGCGGCAATGGACAATCAGGGCTAGATCCTGCTCCCGGGCAATGGCAATGTGGGCGCGGAAGGATTCTTTTTGCCGCTCGATATCTGACGGGTCGGACTTGTAAAAATCCAAGCCCGTCTCCCCGATGGCCACCACCCGCCTGTCGCCTGCGGCCAACTGGGCAATCTTTTCGGCCAGAGCCGGCTGCCACTGGCGCGCCTCAAGCGGATGCAGCCCCACCGACAAGAACACTTCGGGATACTGGTCGGCAATGGCCTGCAACTGGGGAAACTCCGCTGGCGTGACGCAGGAATGTACTAGTTGCCGGATCCCGGCCTGGCGCCAGCGCTCGGCCACCTGGGGCAGATCTTCTGCAAAGTCGGGATAGTTTAAGTGGACGTGGGTGTCCACCAGGGGGGCAGCGGGCAAGACGGCGGTGCTCAAAGCTCAGCTCCCGGACAAAATGTTGCGAACTCTATCCAATTGTAAAGGCCGTTCCCTGCCTGTTTGGGATCTGTCGGCAGGATCCCGTGCTCACAACTCCTGGGGAGCGGGATGAGCCATGATGATTGAGGAAACTTTACGCTGGAGGTTTGTTATGGCTCGTACCCCCTCAACGATGCTGCCTTTGGGCACCCCCGCCCCTGACTTCAGCCTGCCGGATGTGGTAACTGGACAAACCATTTCCCTTTCTACCTTTGCCGACAAGCCCGCTTTGCTGGTGATGTTTATCTGCCAGCACTGCCCCTACGTGAAGCACGTGCAAGAGGAGCTGGCTCGCATTGGCAGAGATTACAAGGACCGCGGCGTCGGCATTGTAGCCATCAGCGCCAACGACGTGGAGAAATACCCCGAGGACAGCCCCGAGAACTTGAAGAAGATGGCCGAGACCTTGGGCTTTACCTTCCCCTTCTGCTACGACGAAAGCCAAGAGGTGGCCAAAGCCTTTTCAGCCGCTTGCACTCCCGACTTTTTCCTGTTCGATGCCGATCGCAAGCTGGTGTACCGCGGCCAACTGGACGACAGCCGCCCCGGCCTGCCGGATGTGCCAGTGACTGGCAAAGACTTGCGGGCAGCGCTGGATAACCTGCTGGCGGGCAAGCCCATCGATCCCAACCAAAAGCCCAGCCTTGGCTGCAACATCAAGTGGAAGCCCGGCAACGAGCCCGACTACTTCAAGCAAGCCTCTTGAAAGTCCTGGGGCGGATCCCAAACTTCCCCTAGACCCCCATCTTCGCCCTAGAGCAGGCCAGTAGGCCCTCAAGCAACCTCCCCTCCCGCAAGGGGGGTTGTCTTTATTTTTACTTTTTTTACCTTTGTCTCCGCCAGATCGCGTACGAAAAACGTAGAAATTGCTTACGTGATATCCCGGAATAGGGGATAAGATAGGACCACAGTCATTAGAGATACGTAGAAAGCAGCATGCAAGCTACTCTCGACTTAACCGTGGATTACCGGACTTACCGCTTGGCAAGGATCCTGAGCGAAAACCTTTCCCTGGGGGAACTGCGGGAGGTCTCTCCAAAATGGCAGGACACAGCCCCTGCTGCAGACAGGACTCAAGCCCCACCAGAGCAGGTTGAGCAGCGCCACCCCGCTCCTCAAAGTAGGACTCAAGCGGAGGCAGCCGTGAATGCCCCTGCCGATCCGGCGTCCAGCATTCGAGAGGTGGTTGAACAAGTGTTTCAGAGTGGCTTCCTCAGCCGGGAACAGGAGAGCCTCATCAACGAACTACTTTTGCGGGGACGTTACACGGAGGGTGAGCTAGAGATTCTGGATCAGTTGATTGAAAAGTTGCTCAGCCACAAGGTCGAAGCAGAGTAGCTAACGCTTACCCGGTCGGCTTAGCCGCTCAAAATCCAGCCTTGGTAGCAGCTAGTACAGAAGTAAGCTACACCTGTGAAGTACTATAATTCCTTCGGCCTTTCTATAGAGTCCTGTTCTGTCGGGTGCTTACTAGCGCCGGAGGACTCGTTGGGGAGGTTCTCCCATCAGGTAGAGCACTGATGCAATCTTCTCCCTTGCCGCTCCGCTCCATCCCTTTGCGGGAGCGCTGCTAGCACCCTTAGTGCTGGCAGTGGTAGGAGGGGCAGGCGGGGCATCCTACTTCTCCTGGCGGGCTGGGCAGCGGATGGCGCTGCAGTTGGCTAGGCACTTGAAGAGTGAGGTTAACCACCGAGCCGAGGAGCACCTACACAGATATCTGCAGGCCCCCCTGCAGGTAAATGCCCTCAATAAGGAGGTGCTGCGCTGGGGACTTTTGCCCAATCTGGCCGCCCCGCGGCTAGAAGTGCTAGAAGCCTATTTTGCCCGCCAGTTGCAGCAGTTTCCCAAGCTGAGCGACATCGGCTTTGTCTCAGTTCATGGGGGGTTTGTAACCGCCCGCCGCCACGCCGATGGCTCCATCTGGACCTACCACACGCCGGGCCTGCAGCCGGGATCCGTCCAAGGCCGCCAACGGGATCCAGAAAGCGGGGATCCCACTGGCTTGACGCGGCAACTAAGCTCTTTAGATTTGCAGCAGTTGTCTTGGTTTCCCGAAATCCTGCAACAGGCAGAGGCCCGCCGTACCTGGCTGGTGAGCAACTTTTTTGTCGAGTCTTCCCACCAAAAACCGGAGCGGCTAATCCTGACGGCACTGCCCTTGGCGGACGCGGAGGGCCAAGTTTACGGCAGCCTGGTGGCTTCCCTCCCGGTTCATCACCTGCAGGCTTTTCTAGAGGATCTGCAGGCCGGCTTGGAGTATCCAGGGACGACCTTGTTGCTGGATGGGGAGGGCCAGGTGGTGGCCAGCACGGAGAAGCCATCTCCTCAACCGCGGCTGCTGGCTGTGCAAGAGCAGGTGGGATCCTGGGAGGTGGCGGCCTCACAAGGGCTGCTGCGTCTTGAGGTGGACGGGATCCCCCACTGGGTGCAGGTAAAGGCCATTCAGGAGGAAGGGGGGCTAGGTTTCTATTTCTTACACGGGATCCCGGAGAGCACCCTGTTGGCCCCCGTCTATAGCAGCACGCAGCAGGCGGCTCTGTGGGGAGGGGGGCTGCTACTGGGCTTTCTGGGAGTTGGGATCCTCCTGGACAAAGCCCTCTCTCGCCCGCTGCGCCGCCTTACCCAAATAGCCGAGCAATTTGTGCACAGTGGGATCCCAGCCTTGGCCTCTATGGATCCCGGCCCCATCCAAGAGGTGCAGACCCTGGCCAAAGCTTGGCAGCAGGCGGCCGCTAACCAACAGGCTTTGTTGGATCGCCTCTGGCAACAGCAGCAGCAGTACTGCGCCGTGGTGGAGCAGCAGACGGAGCTGATCTGCCGCTTTCGGCCCGATACTTCCATAACCTATGCCAACCCGGCCTACCTGCGCTTCTTTGGCCGCTCCGCAGAAGAAACGATAGGCAGGCGCTGGAGGGATTCTCTGCCGCCGGAAGAACGGGAGGCGGTACTGCAGGCGCTGGCCGTCCTCACGCCTGAGCACCCCTTCCACCGCAGCGAGCGGGAGTACCCTGGCGAAGACGGACAATCCCGCTGGGTAAGCTGGGTAGATCGGGGCATTTTCGACAGCCAAGGCCAACTGGTGGAGATCCTGTCGGTGGGGCGGGAGATCACCGAGCAAAAGCGGGCCCAACAGCAGCTAGAAGCCCTTAACCGCGAGCTAGAAGCCCAGGTGGCGCTGCGCACCGCCCAGTTGGAGCAGGCTTTGCGCTTTGAGGCAGTGCTGCGCTCCCTCACCGGCCAGATGGTGGCCAGCCTCAAGGAGGGAGAGATCTTGGAAGAGGTGGTCAAGAGCCTAGCCGAGGCTCTCAACCTGACTGGCTGTCATATTTTCTTGACCAGCGCCGATGGATCCTCTTGTGGATCCGGGCTTGCTCTTTTCCAGAGAAGGCGGATCCCGCCTCCCTTAACGACCCTGAGCTTGGGCACCTGCTGCACTCCCACGCCTTGCCCTGGGAAGTCCACTGGTGTTGTCAAAGAGGCGGGCGCTGGGTACACCTCTTGGCTTGCTCCCTTCGAAACCACCAAGAGCGGCTGGGGCTCTTGCTGTTGGAGCGGCAGCAGGAGTTTTTCGAAGCCGAGAGACAACTGGCCTATCAGGTGGTCAACCTGTGCGCCCTGGCCCTGCGCCAGGCCCGTCTGTACGAGGAGACCCGGGCCCAAGTGAAGGAATTGGAGCGGCTCAACCTGCTCAAGGATGATTTCTTGAGTACCGTCTCCCACGAGCTACGCACCCCCATGGCCAATGTGCGCATGGCCCTGCAAATGTTGCAAATAGCCCGCGATGACCCTAAGAAACAGCAGCACTATTTTGCCATCGCTCTCAAAGAATGCAACCGACAAATTGATCTCATCAACGACCTGCTGGACATGCAGCGGCTTTCAGCCGAGAAGTATCTGCTCCAGCCGGAAGAGATCTTCCTGCCGCACTATTTGCGGGATCTGGTGGCGACAGCCCAGCCTCTAGTCCAGGGCAAAAAGCAGAACTTGCAACTGCGCCTAGAAGAGGGGATCCCCCCCTTAAGGCAGATCCCAAGGCTCTGGGCCGCGTCTTGCGAAGCTGCTGCACAACGCCGTCAAGTAACCGCCCCTGAGGGATCCATCCGCCTGCAGGTAACTCCAGAAGGAGAAGGGGTCCTCTTTGTCTGTAGCAACAGCAGCGAGATCCCAGAGGCGGAGCTGCCCCGCATCTTTGAGAAGTTCTACCGGATCCCGAAGGCGGATCGCTGGGAGCACGGCGGCACCGAGCTGGGGCTGGCTTTGGTCAAGCAACTGGTAGAGCACATGGGGGGCAAATCTCCGTCAGCAGCGCAGAGGGATGGACCCATTTCCGCGTCTGGCTACCTTCTGCCCTGCCAGCAGCAACTGCAAAAAACCTTGGATCTGCGGGCGCCGCCTAGGAACGGCCAAGGGCCGGCTCAGGGGAAGGCAAGCTGGAGGGGTGCAAGAAGGATCCCCGCAGCTGACCGCAGGCAGCGTTGCCATCTAGACCACGGGTCTGGCGCACGCTGGCCTGGACGTGGTGTTCCTCCAGCAGGCGGACGAACTCCGCCACCCGCGCCGGGTGAGGGCGCTGATAGTTGGCCTCGGCGATGGGGTTGTACGGGATCAGGTTGACGTGTAGGCGTGCCCCCGACTGGCTGGCCTGGCGCAGCAGGTGGGCCAATTGACGGGCATGGATGGGCAGGTCGTTGATCCCAGCTATAAGCGTATACTCAAAGCTAACCCGCCGTCCCGTGCTCAGCATGTAGTCGCGGCAGTCCCGGATCAAAGCCTCCAGGGGATAGTGGGCTGCGGAAGGGATCAACTGCTGCCGCAGCTCCTGGTTGGGGGCATGCAGGCTGACGGCCAAGGTAATCTGCAGCTTTTGCTGGGCCAGCCAGGGGATCTGCCGGGGCACGCCCACTGTCGAGAGGGTGATGTGCCGCTGGCCAATGCCAATATCCTGATTGAGGCTGCGGATGGCCTGCACCACGGTGTCGCGGTTGAGCAGGGGCTCCCCCATGCCCATGAAGACCACGTGGCTGACGCGGCGGCCAAAGTCTTCCTGCACCGTTAGCACCTGATCCAGGATTTCGTGCAGCTTGAGGTTGCGCCGGTAGCCCATCTTGCCAGTGGCGCAGAAGTCGCAGGCCATGGGGCAGCCCACCTGGGAGGAGACGCAGACGGTCAGCCGTTTGGCGGTCGGGATCCCCACCGTCTCGATCAACTCCCCATCCGCTAGCTGCAGCAGCAACTTAACTGTGCCGTCGCGGGTCTCCGTCCGCTGCACCACCTGGGAGCGCCCCACTGGGTAATCCCCCAGCGCCTCGCGCCAGGCCTTGGGGAAAACCGTCACCTCCTGCAGGGAGCGGATCCCTTTTTGGTAGAGCCAAGTGTGCAGTTGTTGCCCGCGGTAGGCCGGCTGCCCCTGGGCAACTGCCCAGTCTTTCAAGGCAGCTAGGGATTGCCCAAGCAAGGGAAGCGGTGGGGCGGACATAGGCCAGTGGGCAACAGATCCCAAAAGTTGGGTTCTTCCACTCTAGCTTGAAGCCCCAAAGGCTTGCTTTGGCAGTCAGGGCCAGGGTCTTGGATAATGAGTTTGCCCTTGCACGACTGGGACTTTGGCTTGCGCTATGTCGGTTTCGCCGCAACTGGCCCAACTGGCTACGTGGATGGCCGGCCACTTCAACAATCAACAGCAGGCCATGGCTGAGCCGGTCTGGTTTGCCAACATTCACGTCTACCAGTGCCCTCTGCCGTGGTCGGTGTTTCAGGGGATAGGGTTTTACGTGGAGCAACTGTATGACATCTACCCCGACCAGCCCTACCGCCAGCGGGTCATCCACCTTTTCGAGACGCCGGAGGGGATCCGCATCCAAAACTACGCCTTGGGATCCCCTGAGCTCTACAAATGTGCTGGCCGAGATCCGGGAAAACTGGCCAACCTGACGGCGGCAGAGCTGGAACTCTTGCCCGGCTGTGTGATTCAGGTGGAATGGACGGGATCCTGCTACCGGGGCCGCAGCGTGCCCGGCAAAGGCTGTATTGTCGAGCGCAAAGGCAGAACCACCTACCTATACAGCGAGTTCGAGATCGGGGCCGACTACTTCCACAGCCTGGATCAGGGCCGTGACCCCGAAACGGATCAAGTGGTCTGGGGATCCCTTTCGGGCCCCTTTCGGTTTGTTAAAAAACAGGATTTTTCCTGCTACTTGCCCCGCTGGAGCTAGCTAGGTGCCGTCCAAATCCAGAAGGCGATGATCCCATCCCAAAGGAGTAGCAGCAGGGCAAAGCCGCCCAGCAGGGCGTACATCCAAGGCTGGACATAGGGGCGCAGCCCGTCGATTTCCAGTCCCGTATGGCGCTGCACCAGCGCTACCAGTTCCCGGAAGCGGCTCACCCGCATGGGCAAAAGGACGCGATCCCCACTGCGGCTGACCAGGTAGTACACCAGACCTCCTTGGCTAGTGGAGCGGGGTTCAAGGTGCTCGACCTCTGCCCAGCGGATCTGCCACTCCTGCCGCACAAAGGGCGGCACCCAGGCGGGGTAGGTGGCCCGCATGCCCACCGCGTCCACCTGGATCTGTTGGCTCAGGGATCCCAGGAGTAGCCCCCAGCCCAGCAGCAGGGCTGCCAGCAGAGCTCCCTGCGCTAGAGGCGTGCCTTGGCGGGCCAGCAGAAGAGGTAGGGGCAAGACTAGTGCCCAGTACAGGGCTTGCACCGAGAAGCGGATCAAAGGCGAAATGGGGAAGGTCATAGACACTCCCAGCCTAGGGCGTGACGTCTCCCCTCTCCATTGAGGGGCATTCCTCTTGCAGAAAGGATCCCGAGCACAGCTTGGCCCCGTTCGCGTTCGGCACGCCCTAGAACTGGTCCTTCATGCCTCGCAGCCGAGCAAAAACCTGCACCGGATCCTGAACTCCGGTGGCCGCTTGCAAAGCCGGCTGATCCCAGCGCAGGAAGGGGTTGGTGCGGCGCTCTTCGCCGATGGTGCTGGGCACAGTTGGGGATCCCGCTTGGCGCAGGGCCGCCACCTGCTGATAGCGCGCCTGCAGGTCAGGGTTGTCCCCGTCCACCGTCAGGGCAAATCTGAGATTGTTCAAGGTGTATTCGTGGGCACACCACACCCGCGTGGCTTCCGGCAGCTGCCGCAGCTGATCCAGGGATCCCACCATCTGCTCTGGAGTGCCCTCAAAGAGTCGCCCGCATCCCCCCGCAAACAGGGTATCGCCACAGAAGAGATCCCCGCTCTCAGGGAAGTAGTAGGCAACATGTCCCCGGGTATGACCGGGCACAAACAGCACCGTCGCCTGCCGGCCCGCAAACTCCACTGTCTCTCCTGCCCTGAGCTCCACCGTCTGGCCAGGGATCCGTCCCCGATCCGCCTGGCTGCCGTAGACAGCCGCACGAGGATAGCGCTCCAAGAGCTGTCGGTTCCCCCCCACATGGTCGTGGTGGTGGTGGGTGTTGAAGATAGCTACCACCTCCGCCCCCAGCTCAGCCAGTTTATCCAGCACCGGCTCGGCCACTGCCGGATCCACCACCGCCGCCGTTGCCGTTTCGGGATCGTAGAGGAGGTAGATGTAATTGTCGCGCAGGGCAGGCAGTTGCAGAATGCGCATGGCCACTTACTCCTCGAAAATGGCCCGTTCTACATCCTTGCGGCTGAGGGAGTAGGGGAAAGACAAAGTCTTGGTGTTGCCGTTGGGGTAGGTGTAGCGCACCCAAATGCTAGTTTCTTCCAAGCGCAGGCAAGCTTTCCAGCCAGGTCGTTCGCAAAACCACTGCTCCACATCCTGGGGATCTCGAGTACAACCCTGTTCCTCCAGCCACTGTTCGATCGAGGGGAGCGAGTGATTGTACAGAGGTGTGGTTTCAGGCGGCAAAGGCATGGCGAGATGGCAAAAGCTACCCCCGCTACTCTATTCAAGCACTTTAGATGCCCAGCATTCCCTGGCCTCCCGCGGCTGGGCAGCTCAGTTAGCCCACTCTCCCCTCCCGCAGCCAAGCCAAAACGCCTGCCAATACTAGGCAGAGCACAAAAGTAGCAGCCATCAGCAGCAGGGCACAGAGCTCACCAGCAGAAAGCGGTCGGGTTTCCATGGGCAGCTCAAGGGCCTCTGCCTCCCGCGAGCCTCTTTGCTCGAGCGATCCCGCCTTGGCCCTCATTGCCTGGAGGCTCGCGTCGTAGATAGCCCGCTTGGCAGGGTTGCTGAGAACAAGGTAAGCTTCCTGCAACTCTTGGAAGCAGCGAAGCGCCACCTCCGGCGCCAGAGGAGAGGTGTCAGGGTGGTAGCGCTTGCTCAACTGCCGGTAGGCCCGCCGAATTGCTTCAGGAGAGGCTCCTGGGGACAGGCCCAGCCGCTGGTAGTAGGTCAGAGAGCTCAACGAGCGCATGCAAGTTGCTGGGCAAGACTAGGGGCAACAGAATGGCTCCTAGGAGAGCTTGACCTTAATGTAAACCACTCTTTGAGCTATGGGGATCCCCCCTGCCAGCCTCTATTCTTCTCCCTCCTCCTCTTCAGACTTGGCTTTGGGGTAGTAGAAACTGGTGTTGCGACCGCTGAGAATGGCGCGCCCAATGGTCATCGCTCGCTGGGCGTGGATCTTGGCTTTGGCTAGCCAAACAGCATACCGCCTGCGGCTGCGAGCTTTAGAGGTTTTCTTCTTAGGAACAGGCATAGCTTGTACAAAAGCACAGCTTTACTAGGCTAGCACTGGGCTTGCACCCTCGATCCCAGGCGGGTCAAGCTTTTTCCGGCAACTCCCCAAGGGCAAGCACCTCCGCCCAATCTTAGCTGTTGAGATCTGTCAACTCTTCTACGCAAACCTTCTCAACCCTTTTGCCAACAGCCTTGGAATCGGTATTCTGGAAACAGGCGGCCAGGCGACGTCGGCCACCCTCCTTTAGGAGATCAATCATACACAGCCTCTTTATCCATCTTGCTGGTCGGGATCCCCCTGGTCAGCTTAGGTTGGACAGGGATCCCAGCGGCCGCCCAATCTGCTAACCCCTCCCTCTGCCGGCAATTTCCTCAAGACATTCGCTGCAATCTCTCTGCTCCCAGCCAAGTTGGACAAGCACCGCAACCCACCGCTCGCCCTCGCGTTGCAGTTTTGGATTTTGATTTCAGCAGCCTCAGCAATCCCTACAGCCTGCCCGAGGCTGCCCGTGGGGTGAGCGATCTGCTGGTGGATCGGCTGGTGAGAGATGGCACTTTTTCCGTCATCGAGCGCTCGCGGCTAGATGCAGTCTTGGCCGAGCAGAACCTGGGTCGATCTGGGCTACTGGACGCCAACACTGCTGCTCAGGTGGGCCGCATCCTAGGAGTCGATGCCGTGATCCTCGGCAGTGTAACCCAGTTTGATGTAGCAGTGCGTCGTTCTGGAGGTGGGGCACCGGTTCTAACCCCTTTTGGCAACTTTCCGCTGGCAGTGGGGGTTGAGTCGGTGGACGTCGATGCCAGCGTGCAGCTCAACGCCCGCCTGGTGAGCACCAGCACTGCCGAGATCTTGGCCGTGGTTGAGGGCAAAGGCAACGCTAGCCAGTCGGATAGCACGGTTGCAGTGGCCGGCTTTGGCGGCGGATCTGCCACCAGCAATGAAGAGAAGCTGCTGGTTTTAGCAAGCCAACAGGCGGTGGAGCAAATTGCCCAGCAGCTGGCTGGCTTTGCCGAACGCTTAGCGGCCCAGCCCCGCTCTTTGCCAACGGTTGATGCCCTAGTGGCCGATGTCTACGGCAACCAGGTGATTTTGAACAAGGGCAGCCGCGACGGCTACCGCGTGGGATTGATCCTTTCTGTGGAGCGAGTTGTCCGCGAGGTTAAGGATCCGGCCACAGGAGCAGTCTTGCGCAAGTTGACCGAGCCAGCCGGGCAGATTCAACTGACAGAGGTGGACACAAGCTCCAGCGTTGGCCGCATCCTCAGCGGCTCGGGCTTTAAGGTCGGAGACGTAGCCAAGCCCCTGCGGTGAAACTGCAAAACAAGTTGCCTTCAAAGTTTTCAGCACTTTTTCATGCCAGGCCTGAGGCTTAACTGCTTCTGTCATCCCGGTCTAGGCAAATTTTGAGAAGATAGTTAGCAAGGCTAGCCCAGAAGTTGGGCAGCTACGGGCAATCAGAGCAGCTTGGCAGGGAAAGGATGAAAGCTTTTGTTGCAGGGGCTACGGGAGAAACGGGGCGGCGTATTGTCAAAGAGCTAGTGGATCGCGGCATCCCGGTACGGGCGTTGGTGCGCAGCCGCGAGTTGGCCGCTCAGGTTCTGCCCCCCAAAGCGGAAGTGGTGGTGGGGGATGTGCTGGATCCGACCACGCTGGAGGCTGGCATGGAGGGATGCACGGTGGTGCTCTGTGCTACGGGAGCCAGGCCTAGTTGGGATCCCTTGCAGCCCTACCGAGTGGACTATGTGGGCACCAAAAACTTAGTGGATGTAGCCAAAGCCAAAGGGATCCAGCACTTTGTTTTAATTTCCTCCCTGTGTGTTTCTCGGCTGTTCCACCCCCTCAATTTGTTTTGGCTAATTCTGGTGTGGAAAAAGCAAGCCGAAGAGTACTTGCAAAAAAGCGGCCTCACCTACACCATCATTCGGCCAGGGGGCCTGAAGAACCAAGACAATGAGGATGGCATTGTCCTCTCTCCACCAGACACTCTATTTGAGGGCAGCATTCCTCGCACCAAAGTAGCCCAAGTGGCTGTTGAAAGCTTATTTCAGCCGGCGGCGAAAGACCGCATCTTTGAGATCATCGCTAAGCCTGGTGTTCCCAGGCGGGAGTGGAGTGAGCTTTTTGCCGTAGCAGGCTAGGTCCCGCACTGCAGGAACGCCTCCGTCAGCCGTCGAGCGTGGGGTGAGTGTCTCACCGGAAAAAAGTAGCGTGAAAGCCTTCACCTCAAGGCCTAGCGGGTTATAATCTTCCCAGCTTTTCGGAGGTTCCTGCTATGACCATGCAGCTCCCACCCCAGTGTGAGAACTTAAGAGAACAAGTTGAAGCCATTCTCAACCTCTGGCAAAAGGATCCCACGCTTTCAAGTAAGCAAGACACAAAGCGGGTTCAGGCTTCACTGAGCAAAGCAATTTCTCCAACCTTTGAGATTGTGTTTGCTGGTGCCTTCAGTGCTGGCAAATCGATGTTAATCAATGCCTTACTGGAAAGGGAGCTTCTCTACAGCGCTGAAGGACACGCCACAGGAACCGAGTGCTACATCTCCTATGCAGAACCTGATGCCGAAAGAGTAGTGCTGACCTTCCTCAGCGAGCAGCAGGTGCAGGAACAAATGGCTGCTTTTTGCGGTCGCCTAGGCTTAGCGCTCCCTAGTGGCAACGGCTTAGAGGAGGCTACACTCAGTCGCCTCAAGGAGCAAGCTGAGGCCATTGTTCAACAAGAAGGCGGCAAGAGCAAGTCAGAGCGGGCAAAGCAGGCAGATGCGCTGCGCTTGTTGATTGAAGGTTTTCAGCAAAACCGTGTCAGGATCTACCCAACTGAAAACGGAGTATTCTCTATGGAGCAGCTTAACTTAGGCAACCTAAAAGAAGCTGCAAGTTTTGCCCGTCGAGGTGCCAACAGTGCGGTTTTGCGGAAGATCGAGTACTACTGTCATCATCCTCTACTAAAGGACGGAAATGTTATCGTCGATACTCCTGGTATTGATGCACCAGTTAGAGCAGACGCTGAACGTACATATCAAAAAATTGCTCACCCGGATACTTCCGCAGTTGTCTGTGTCCTCAAATGCGCCTCAACTGGCGAGCTAACTAAGGAGGAAACAGAACTTATTGAGCTCATCCAGAGTAATAGCAGCATTCGAGACCGAGTTTTTTATGTGTTTAACCGCATTGATGAAACCTGGTACAACCCGCAGCTAAGGCAGCGGCTAGAAACCATTATTGATCAGCAATTCCGTGGAGCTCGTATATTCAAGACAAGCGCCTTGCTTGGCTTCTACTGCTCACAGATCAAGGGAACTGGCCGAGGGAACAGATTTGGCTTAGACACGATCTTCTCAGAAAGTATAAGGGAACTGGGCAGTAAGGAACAGACTCCTCAGTTTGTCATCGAGTTTGTCAAGTACTGTAGCTCGGGAAGACTGATTGGCACTCCCTTTCGCCCTCTAGTGCATGGCTATGAGACGCCTATAGATAACTATGTTCGAATTCTCAGTGAGTGGGGCATGCCTTTGGTTGATTACATGATCGAGGATAGCGGCATAGAAGAGTTTCGTAGTGGGATTACTCGTTATCTAACAGAAGAAAAGCGTCCACAGTTGTTTCTAGACCTTGCTAATGACTTGCGGCCCCTTTGTGTTGAGCTTAGGAAGTCTTACCTTGATCTCTACAGGGACTTGGATAGTCAGCCTAGGGAAGTCAGTGGCATGATTGAGTATGAACTAGCGCTTATCAACCAGCAGCTAAACAAAATAGGAAGAGACTTTTATGACCACATTGAAACTATGGTTAACGAAATTATTAACGGCATGGATAAAGACTTTGAATCTGATTTTCGCAAGTTGCAAGCCAAGATGGTGCGTAGGCTGGATGAACTTCTAGACACCTTCTCCGTGGATGGCACCTATAGCCAAGCTGTTCGTATTCATCAGCGTAACTCCACAGCCCCATTTCTAGCTGTCTTGGTTGAGGCCTTCTACTATCTCTCGAACCACCTAGAGGATATACTAGTTGAATCCGCCATTACAGTTGTGGAGAACTCTTTCCGCCGGCTTATCGATCGAGTGCGTAGCTCAGATTACTACAAGCAGCTACTCCGTCTGCTCGGGTCTGATGGGGAAATAGAGAAGAAGCTCCTAGAGGTTAAGGACAAAGTTTGCACCTCCCTGGTCAGCGGTGCTCGAAAAGAGTGTGACCGGTACTTGAGAGAGAGTCCTCGCTTCTATGATGAGGGTACTTTCTCGATTTACCAGTTTCGCGAAGTTTTGAAGCAAACTGCCCAATCCTACGACATTTCTGCTATTCGAGACGCTGAGCCTGGGATCCGGCAGTTACTCAAGCTTGACTTTGAGCCAAAAGTTAGCCAGACAATACGTTCTAACTTCCGTCAGGAAACCAACAACACTCTCAAGACTCAGCTGTTGCCGGTTGCTAGGCAGATAGCTGATGAGATTTTGCAAAAGTACCCTGAGGCGAAGCAGTTTATGGAGGCAACTTTAAGGAAGGAGGCCGAAGAAAAAATTGCCCTTAACCAGCAGCGTCTGAAAGAATTGGAGGCAAACATAGACAAATACAACCGAGCTGTTTCTGGGATCAACCTCTGCCTGCAAGCTTTAGGCCTCAATCGTGAGATGCTGCCCCTAATTCTTCTTCCTGATTCCTCTGCTACTGCAGAGTCGACTGAGATTTCGGAAAGCTCAAGTGAGAGAAACACAGATCAAGTGTCTGCTCCTGCAAGCACTGCATCTTCAGCGGAGAGCTTTGCAGAGTTAGATAGTTTCCTTGACGATCTGACTTGATGACCTGAGATAGAGAGGCCTGTTTTTGGATCCCCAGCTAGAAGTGTGGGATTTAGGGTGATGCCTCTAGGTCAGTACCCAAAAAGGATTGTCTCTAGGCGAGAAACTTTTAGGGTTGCTGGCTTGGTGGGAGCGGCCCAAGAAGCCCTAACCAAAAAAGAAGAGCTAAGCTGGAAGGAGCTGACTGGTTTGGTGAAGGGATTAATTGTCATCTCTTGCTGCCAGGCAGTAAGGGTTGGCAAGCCGGCAGAGTAAGGCTGCGGCTAGCTGTGGAGGTAGACTTTGAGCCGGATGATGGAGGCTCAGAGAGCCAGGGTGGATCCCCTCTGGATGACCTACGGGAAAGTGAGGAGTAGCTCAGACTAGCAAGACGCAGGGGAGGTTAGGCAAGTGTTAAGTAATGATCAGCCTCAGGAGTGCTTTGTTGAGCTAGATACTTCCCAAAATACTGTCATCGACATAGGAGGACGACTGATCTACTTGCAGGATTTTGCTCGAATATGCTCGGACGTTGTTCGCAATAGCTTCATACCCAGCTTATATAACAAACTTAGCGACAGAGAAATCTCAGTTCCACAGGTTAACTTGAGCGAAATAATTAACGATGAAGGAACTCGTGCCATACTTTTGCGCTCCGGCTCACTGTGGACCCCTGGCAGAGTTAGGCTAAGGCTAGTGGTTGAGTTTGAGGCGGAACAGGCGGAATTGGGAACTGGTGGATCCCCTTTGGATGACATTCGGGGAGATGTAGGTTCCTAAAATGGACTAGGTGGAGTGGAGTTTCTACCATGGCTGAGCCAATGCTTCTCAAATCTACCGATACGCAAACTGTGGTTCAAGTCGGTGAGCAAGTTTACCTCCCGAGTGCTCTACATGAAGCAATTGTATCCTTTCTTGTCATCAGCAGAGATTCAATAAATAAGCACCTTGATTCTAAGAAGATTAGTACCGATATAATGAGCTTAATAAGTGGAACTAACTCTCGAATAATACGACCTGGTCGAGCATGGATTTCTGGACAAGTTTCGATCAAAATTTGCCTAGAGTTTGTTCCTGGAGATCAAACTTCGGCTTCCGAAACCTTAGACCATGATCGCCTTCCCATTGACGCCGCCACCTCTCCACTAGACGACTTGCGAGCTACTTAGATTTGACCCGCTATGAGGGAAACGAAAAGGAACCAGCGCATCCTCATCCCGCCAGCTGTGCGGGAGTACGTCTTCCAAAGGGATGGCTTCCGCTGTCGCAGTTGCGGCAAATCGCCTCCAGAGGTGCAGCTTCAGGTCGATCACATCATTCCCCTTGCCCAGGGCGGCAGCAACGACATCAGCAACTTGCAAACGCTGTGCAAACTCTGTAATCAGCGCAAAAAGGACAGGTGGGATCCCCGCTTTCGCCGCCATTTCGATCTCTAGCTCAAACAACGGGAGGAAAGCTTAAAAAGGGCGGGCGGGTGAGGAGGCCGGTTGTTGAACCAACCTCCACCTCCCATCCTTCGGCGGGCGCGAATTTGGTGCGCACATAGCCCAAGCCCCAGTAGCCTTGGGAGGTGGAGCCAGCGCTGGTTAGCACACCGATCTTTTCCCCTTGGCGCACAATCTCGGCACCAGGCTGGGCCTCGCCCTGGAGGCGGATCCCCCAGAGGGTTTGGCGAATGCGCCTATAGGTTACCTGCTTGGCCAAGACTTCCTGGCCAATGTAGCACCCCTTGGAGAGGGAAACGGCGTGCCATAGGCCGGCTTCCAGAGGGTTGTAGTCGGGGGTCAGCTCGTGGTCAGCAGCAGGGCGACCGGCCTCCAGGCGCAGGGCTTCCCAAAGTTCGGCTGAGGCCAGCTCCGCTCCAGCTTGCCGCAGGCAGCTAGCAAGGGCGGCTTTGTGTTCGCTGGCCCCCCAGAGGGTAAATCCCGGCTGGGCAAGGCCGCTGCCACAAGCCAAATGGACAGGGATCCCTTGAATCTCCACCGGGCGGTGCTCGTATAGCTTTGTCGGGATCCCTTCTGAGGTCACCACCTTCTCGAGGAGGCGCTGGCTCTGCGGGCCAATTAACCCAAAGGCAAAAGTCTGGTCGGTTGCATCAGCTATTTGGGCCCCGCGCACGAAGGGCAACAGGCGTCCCAAGCTCTGCAGTAAGAGGCGACGTCGCTGCGGCGAAGTCCAAATCCAGCAGGCCTCCTCTTCCACGTAGACCGTCGCCAGGTCTATGATCCCTGCTGTGGGGGTAACAAACACGGTATCTGCCCCCTGGCCAGGTTTAAGAGCCTTGAGATCCTGAGTGCTCTGGCTGTGCAAGTAATCCAGGGCGGCGGATCCCTGTATCCGCAAGCGGCCCCACGCAGAGCGATCCAAAAGCAGGGATCCCGCCTGGGCGGCTCCAAGCAGGGACGAGGGCGTGGGAACCTCAGAAACACCCGACATCGCTCACCCCAGAGGTGTCGTTTGGTTTTCTTCCCCACCTTAGGATAGGGTAGTTCACCTGAGCGTCTGTGGCGGATCCCTGTGATCGAGGTTGAAGTCCACCAACAGTTGCGCCAGCTCTTGCGGCAGCTTCCCGATGCCGGGTGGCCCCATCAGTTGACGATGGCCCGCATGGTGGCCCGGGGATTGCGGCTGGGGCGCAGCACCTTGATCCAGGTGCCGAGCGGGGGTCAGCACCGCCTCAGCTATCTGCTGCCGGCTTTGATGTGGCCCCATGGTACCTTGCTGTGTGCCCCAGCGTCTGTGCAGGCGCAAATTCTGGGGGAGGAGATCCCCTGGCTGCAGCAGACTTTGCAGTTGCACAAACCGGTTTTGCAAAAGGATCGCTGGCCAGATGCCGACTTTCAAGGGCTGCTGTTGGTCGATCCCCTGGATTGGCTGCAGGCGCGCTTGAGGGGAGCAGAGATGCCAACCGGGATCCCGTTGATCTTGGACGGCGCCGAAGACCTGGAGGAGTGGGCCTACCAAGCGCTGACCCTAACCATCGAAGCCAACCACTGGCAGCAACTGCGGCAGATCTTTCCTGCTGAGGCTGAGCGAATCTCCCAGGCCCAGGTTCAGTTGGCTCTACAGCTTTTGCGACGGCCCCTTTCCCGCTGCTTAGTTCAGGCAGACGAACAGGTTCACCTGGAGGTAGCGCTGTCCCTGGTGGCCAGCTACCGCGGCTGGCTGCCGGATCCTTGGGATCAGCTCCGCCGGCGGCTTGGGGCCGAAGGGGATCCCGCTTCCCGTTGGGTCTGGTGGGCGGAAACCAATCGCGAGACCGGCCGCCTCACACTTCGCCACAGCCCGGTGGCTTTGCACGAATGGCTAGCGCCCATCTGGGCTACCCAACCCGTGGTAATTATCGGCGAGGCGCTGGATTTGGATCGGCAGGCAGAAAGCTATCGCTGGCGCTTAGGCTTACCGGATTTGACGCCCCTACGCTTTAGCTCAGGCGAAGAGTGGATCCGCTCCGGGGGGGAGCCCCTGCCCAGTTTGGCTCTCTATTTGCCGTGGCTGCCCTTGCCCAACAGTCCTCTGTTCCGGGAACACTTGCTGCAGGAGCTAAAGAGCCTGATTGCAAAGGCGCAGGGCTTTGTGGTGGTGCTGGTTTCGGATCAACCCCTCCAGGTGCAGGTCGGAGCTGCTTTGGCCGCTGAGTTTGGCTCGCGGGTACGGGTGAATAGCCCCTTTCGAGGAGAAAAGGGCATCTTGGTCTGCGACTGGTCCTACTGGCTGCAGCACAAGGCTAGCCTACCTTGCCCGGAACTGCTGGCCATTGCCACCCTGCCGTTTCCCTCGATGGAAGATCCCAGGGTGGCCGCGCGAGTGCAGTATCTGCAGCGCAGTCGGCAGGACTGGTTTCGCCAATACCTTTTGCCGGTGGCAGCCAGTCAACTGCAGCGAGCCGTCGCTCCCTTGCGGCAGGGATCCGAAGTAGCTGAGGCCACTGGCTTGCCCCAACGTTGGGTGGCGATTCTGGATAGCCGCATCATTGCCCGCAGCTACGGCGTTGCCCTTCTCAATGCCTTGGGGCCAACTCTGCGCATCCAGCAGCCCAGCCAATTGTTTAACCAAAGCCAAGCCGAACCTGGGCTATCCTAGGATTAGCGCTAACCTTGTTTGGCGGGGATCATGACCAGTCCTGCTCTCAGCCCCAATCCAGCACCGCACCTGCAAGCAGTTTGGAAGTCGTTGCGGCAGGCCATCGTGGAAAGCTCAGGCTTCCAGGGATGGCTGGAGGGGCAGGAGTTGCCCAAGGAGGAGGCTGAGTTGGATCGCCTAGTGCATCGTTACCTGGAGCAGGCTCTGTCTCACTTGGCCTACTAGGATCCCCACAGCAGCAACCAGAACGGCAAAGTCAGCAAGGCTGCCACGTAGCCTACGGCTAGAGTTGTTGCCGTTAGCTCGCGATCCAAGTCGTATTCTTCCGCAAGCACCAGGGTGGCAACAGCAGGGGGCATACCCGTCTGCAAGACCAACACCAGCTTGGCCAAAGGAGGATAGGGAGTCAAGGCTAACCCCAAGCCTACCAAAAGGGGAACGGCAACAAGTTTGATGAAGAGGGCCACGGCGGCGGGGCGAAGGGATCCCCAGTGCGGCACCTGGGCTAGCCGTATGCCCAAAAGGATTAAGCTCAGGGGAATCGTGCTCCAGGCAAAGGCAGTGAGCCCTTGGGCCAGCCATTCTGGGAGAGGGTGGCGAGCCATTGCCAGGCCGACAAAGAAAGACCAGAGAGTGGGACTGCTTAGGACGCGGAGCGTGGCTTGCCAGGGAGGGGTGAAGGAAGCGCTGTAGCGGCTGGCAACCCAGACTCCCAGACCGTAGGCAGTAAAGAGGGTGCCCAACAGGTCGTAAAACAAAGCCCAGCCAAAGTAGGCGCTCCCGCCCACTGCTAAGCAGATGGGGTAGCCCAAATAACCCGTATTTCCCAGGGTGGCTGTCAGGTAAAAGCTGCCTCGCCGGGCTCTGCTCCAAAGCCAGGGATCCCACTCTTTCTTCCCCTGCCAGGTGTGGTGCTGCCACTGCAGCCAGGCACTGGCCAGGGCATACCCTAGCCCTGTGGCCAGCCAGCAGACCAAAGGGGCCGCCCAGAGCTGGCCAGAGAGGTCCGCCGTCTGCATAAACCCAAGGGTGCCCAGGGGAACCCCCACCCAAAACATGAAGCGGCCCAGCGCTTGGGGATTTAGCCAATGGCGCCAGGGGGGAGGTAGCCCTCTCTGCAGGACAAACCCCAGCAGCGTCCAGCCCAGCAGGGGGAGGTAGACCTGAAAAAGAGTGGTGAGCACGCCTTCTAGAAGCCAAGGGGAAGGGATCCCTGCGGAGGGGTCTGCGGCTGTTCGCGCAGGGCAAAGATGCGCAGGATCACCTCCTCCACAACGCGGTCGGGGGTAGAGGCACCGGAGGTAATACCAATCTGCACTGGCCCGTCGGGCAGCCACCCTTCTGTAACGATTGGGTCTTGGTGGAGGGGCTTGTGGCGGATGCGGTTGGGCGGTTGGATGCAGTCGGGGCCGTCAATGTGATAAGAGGGCAGCCCTTTCGAGAGGGCAATTTCCTGCAGGTGGGTCGTATTGGAGGAATTGAACCCGCCAATAACCACCACGACATCCAAAGGCCGCTCCAGCAGCTCAAACATGGCGTCCTGCCGCTCTTGGGTGGCGTTGCAGATGGTGTTGAAGCTCATGAAGTGCTTGTCCAGCTCCTGGGGGCCATACTTGCGCAGCATCGTGATCTCAAACAGCTTGGCTATGGCACGGGTTTCCTCCTCGAGCATCGTCGTCTGGTTGGCGATGCCAATCCGCTCCAGATCCCGATCCGGATCAAAGTTGGGGGAGGTAGCCTTGCCAAAGCGCCGCCGAAACTCTTCTGGGTCCCCGCCTTCCAAAATGTAGCGGGCAACCCATTCGGCTTCTTCTAGGTTCAGCACCACCAGATATTTTTCAGCAAAGGAGCTGGTGGCCACGGTCTCTTCGTGGTCGTACTTGCCGTGGATGATGGAGGTAAACTGGGCAGCCCGGTGCTTGTCCACCTGGTTCCAAACGCGAGAGACCCAGGGACAGGTGGTATCGACAATCTCGTTGCCCTGGGAGCGGAAAAACTCCATTTCCGAGACACTTGCCCCAAAGGCGGGCCAAATGACCACATCTTCCGGCCGGATTTGGGAAAAGTCTTTCTTGCCGTCCGGGCCTTTCTCCACGAAGCGGATCCCCATCTCCTGCAAGTGCCGGTTGACCAGGGGGTTGTGGATGATCTCGTTAGTGATCCAGATTTGGCGATCGGGAAAGCGGTGCCGAGCTTCGTAGGCATACTCTAAGGCCCGCTCCACTCCCCAGCAAAAGCCAAACGCTTTGGCTAGATGGATGGTGATATCCCCCCGCTGATAGCGGTAGGACTGGGCGCGAATCTGCTCCACCAGGCGGCTTTTGTAAGTAGTCTGCAGCTCTCGTTGGGCCTGATCCTTGTACTCTTCGAATCCTTTAGCAAAGTAGGTGCTGGAGCTGCGCAGGGCTTTGCGCAGGGCGCGCGGGTCTTGGGAGGGGGGCTGGGAATGAGGCATGGCTGTCACCTCAGCTAGGCACTGCCGACAACAAGGGCAAAGGGCTCCTCTCTCAGCTTACGCCCTCTCTTGGGGATGCGGGCCATTCCAGCAGCAGGACACCCTAGGCAGGCGGCTGCTCTTGCGTTTCCAGTTGCTGCAGCCGTTCCTGCAACTGGCGGGCGACAAGGGAAAAACTGCGTTCAGGCCAGAGAAAAGAGCCCAGCCCCACGGTCAGCAGGCCTAGGCCAATGGCGGCGGCGATGAGCAATCCCAAGGGCAGCTCCACCGAGCGCCACAGCAGAAACTGCACTGTCCGCAAGGTCGGGTTTTGGCCAGCTAGGACTGCCACTCCCAAAGCCAGCAGCAGAGTCAAGAGCAGGTTAAATAGCAAAAACATAGGAAAGCCGCTTGCACCGGTTCTATTCTGCCTTGTTTGCCGAGGGAGCAGACCAGGGCTGTACTGTGCCATCGGGTAGGATGGCTCCGCTCAGGTCAGCGCCAATAGCACCGCTCCCCCCAACTTGGCTGCGCTCAGGTCAGATCCCTGCACCTGGGCGCGGGTTAGCTTGGCCTCCCAGAGGTAGGCTCCATGGAGATTGGCCTCCCGCAGGTCGGCAAAGCTAAGGTCAGCGCCGATCAAGTTGGCTTCCCAGAGGTTGGCGCCGCGCAGGTTTGCCCCTACCTATGAGGTTGGCGGAGCTGAGAACGGCTCCCCGCAAATCGGCTTCCTGCAAGTTAATTCCACTCAGCTTGCCAAAGGAGAGGTTGGCCCCTCTCAGGTTTGCCCCCTGCAGCATGGCGCGCACCAAGTCTACGCCCACCAGGTTGGATTCTTGAAAGTTGCGCTCGCCAGCAGCGTAGCTTGCCAGTAGCTCCTCGGCAGTGCTCACTCGGGGCATAGGGAATACCCCCCTTCTCAGCTTGTGCCAGCAACCCTTAGGGCTAGTCGGGGTGGTCCTGACCTAAGGCTATGTTAGCCAATATACTCGCTGCTTAGGTGTCTTCCGCTGCCTGGAGCGTTTGCTTGGCCACCTTTTCGATATGCAGCTCCAAGTAGCCGGTGGCTGGATCCAGTTGGCGGGAGAAGCGGTACTCCAGGCTGTCGGCGAGGACAATTTCGGCGGTGGTGTAGATGAGGCAGCCAGGGCGCAGGTGCCCTCCCCAAGTTCGGCCCTGGGCATTGGCAACGGCAAGGTGAAGGTGGACGCCGTCCGGGCAGAGGGATCCGCTCAGGGACAGGATCTCCAGGGGCTCGGCCAGCAGGCAATCCTCGGTTTGGTCGGCCAGGCGCAGGGTGGCTTGGCGGAGGCTGCCAACGGCGCTGAGAACAAAGCCTGCCTGCAGGGGTTGTTGGCGGGCAAAGCGCTCCAGCTCCTGCTTCAGGTCTTGTCCGGGCAAGAGGCGCAAGGGGTAGATGCGCAGGGATCCTGGGGGTAGAGGCTGGGGGCGGCTAGCAGCGGAGATCCCTGGTCGCCAGCCCGGCTTGACCACCGGGTAAGCGCGGGCGATCACCAGGCAGTCGTCGGGCACAGGGTAGCGGGCAGGGATGGTGGAACCGGCGGCGATGGTGACATCGGATCCTACCTTGAGGGGAGCCACCAGTACCGAGTTGGCCCCTGTCTTGCTGCGATCGCCGATTTCCGTGAAGTGCTTCTGCTGGCCGTCGTAGTTGGCAATAACCGTGCCGGCGCCGATGTTGACCTGGGATCCCAACTTGGCGTCGCCTAGATACGCCAGGTGGGCGGCATTGGTGTGGGATCCAATCTGGGTGTTTTTGACTTCCACAAAGTTGCCGATGCGGCAGCCGTCGCCAATGCAGCTGTTGGGGCGGATGTGGGCGTAGGGCCCTACCCAGACGTGGTTGCCGATCTGGCTGTGGCTGACCACCGAGTAGAGGATGTGGCAATCGGAGCCGATGGTGCTGGACTCAATCCAACTGCCCGGCCCCAGACGGGTGCGCGGCCCAATGCGGCACGGCCCTCGCAGATGGGTTTGGGGCTCGATCACCACATCGGGGGCCAATTCCACCGTCTCTTCCAGGCTGACGCTGTCGGGATCCACAAAAGTCACCCCCGCCTCCATCCAGGCCTCTTTGAGGCGCTCTTGAAGAATCTGGTGGGCCTGGGCCAGCTGGCGGCGGTCGTTGATGCCGACGATTTCCCGCGGATCCTCAGCGTCCAGGGCGATGGCTTTCTCCAGCAGTTTAACTGCGTCGGTGAGATAGTACTCCTGCTGGGCGTTGTTCCGCCCTAAACTCGGCAGCACCCGTGCCAGGGCCGGCCAATGGAAACAGTAGACGCCACTGTTGACGCGGCGATTTTGCCGCTGGGCCGGGGTGCAGTCGCGCTCTTCCACCAGCTCCAGGATTCGCTGCTGGGCGTCGCAAAACACCCGCCCATAGCCATAGGGATCCGCCACCTGAGCCGAGAGCAACGTCACATCCGGCTGGACTTGGCGGTGGCGTTCCACCAGGGCCTGCAGGGTTTCCACCCGCAACAGGGGCACATCCCCGTTGACCACCAGCAGATCCCCCTGAAAGTCGCCTAGAACAGGCAAAAGCTGCTGCACCGCATGTCCGGTGCCCAACTGCTGGGCCTGCTCTACAAACTCGACGGGATACTCTCGCAGAGTCTGTCGCACCTGCTCCTGTTGGTAGCCCACGATCACCAGACAGCGCTGGGGCTCCAGAGCCAGCACTGTGCGCAGCAGCCGCTCGATCAAAGACAAGGATCCCAGCTTGTGCAGCACCTTGGGCAATTGCGACCGCATGCGGGTGCCCTTGCCCGCTGCCAGGATCGCCACCGCTAGCTCCCGCTCCGCCATTTTTTGCTTTCCATCTGCCCCCATCAAGTATAGGCGGAAGGCGCTTGGAGCTTGGGTTCTCTCTCCCTCTGCCAAGGACTTGGAAACTGCGCTAGCCTGGTGGCAGGTGTAGGTAGGGCAGAGCATGGCCGAGGGCCGAGAGGCGCCCCCACCGCCACGCCAGCGGCTGGTTCGCGAGGCAGCCGGTTGGTTGGCAGTGCTGGGGGTGGTGATCCCGGGATTGCAGCGCTTCTACATGGGCCACAAGCGCTGGGGGTGGGTGTACTTGCTGGTGGGGCTGATGGTGTGGGTTCCCTCTCTTCCCCTGCAGATCCTCAGCTATGGGCTTCGAGCTCTCTGCTTGCTGGAGGGCCTGTGGTTGCTCACCATGACCAATGAGGACTTCGATTTCCGCTTCAACCGGGATCTCCTCGAGCTGGAATGGACCAGTGCGAAAAGTCGGGAAGTCCGGGATCCCGAGCAGCAGTTGGAGATCCAGTGGAAGCATGGCCTGCTCACCCGCGCAGAATATGAGGAACGCCGCCAACATCTTCGGGGGCATCCCAAAGGCCACTAGAGGTTGACCAAGAAAACTGGGTACAAGCCCCGCCCTTTAGGGCGGCTTTTGCTAGACTGCAACAGTCGCTCCATCCATTCATAAGAAGAGTGCAGCGTGCAGTCAAACGTATCTGGGCTCCGGCCCAGTAGTTGGGGTTATGGCATCCCCCATAGGGCTGAGGTTCAAACCTCATGCTCTTTCGCCTACGGCGGCGCGGAGCGCTTTGTAGCTCAGCCGGCAGGATTCATCCTGCTGTCTGAGAAAGAATCCTTGTCCTTTAGGGCAGGGAGAATGTCAATTTCGCGCTTTGGTTAACGACCTCATGCCCTCTCCGAAGGCAGGACACAACCGCGGGCCGCGCACACGGCGATTTGCAGAGCCTGCAAAGGTGCGGTTTGCGCTGGCTGAAGCCATAATTGGAAGGTGGCCAATGTGCTGGCACCCCCTTGGGAAGGTTTCTGGCTGACGCTTCGCTTTGTCTTGAGGATCTAGTGGCCATGTACAGCAACCGTCGTGGTTTTCTGCGCTGGATAGCGCTTGGCTTGGGCGCGCTAGTGGGCCTGCTGCCTGCTTTGACGCGGCGCCGTTTCGACCGGGCCCTTGCGCAGGGCGCCCCTGCCAGTCCCAGGGCTGCTGAGCCGAAATTTGTAAAGGTTGCAACCCTTGCTGATCTGGTGAAAGGTCCCCTCAAGGTGAAAAACGCCTTTGGCAACAACACTGCCACGCTGTGGCTGGTCAAGGATCCCAAAAAAGCGGACTCGGTACTGGCTCTGGACGCAACCTGTCCCCACGCTGGCTGCGAGGTGGACTGGCGGGGCAAGAACTTCGTCTGCCCCTGCCATGGCTCAGCTTTTGCTGCTGATGGCAGCCGTATTCGCGGCCCAGCCGATGCCGACCTAACTGCCTACAAGGTTAAGGTCGAGAAAGAGGAAATCTTCGTGTCTAGAACCTGATCCCCCCCCTCAGGGATTAACCCAGCTCAGCAAGGGGTTGGGCCGGAAGGCTGCATGGGTCGTCTTTACCGCTTCTTGTTTGTCTCCACCCCCGTTGGGCCTCTTGGGTCGGGGGCGGGCGGCGGGGTGGAGCTCAACCTTGTCAACTTGGCGCGTAGCCTGCTTGAGAGAGGGGCCCAAGTGCGCGTGCTAGCGCCTGAGGGATCCCACAGTGCCGACTTGCCGGAGGGAGTTATCGAGACCGTCCCAGGCCTCCCCCCGCCCTATGCCCAGAGCCAGCGCCGCGACCAGCCGGTCTGTTTTTCCACCCCTTCTCTGGTGGCCAACCTGTGGCAGCGAGCTGCCCAACTGCAGGAGCAGTTTGAGCTTATCGTGAACTGGAGCTACGACTGGCTCTCGTTCTACCTGACCGATTTTTTCCGCACACCGGTGGCCCATATCCTCAGCATGGGATCCCTCAGCGATGCTGTGGATCAGGCCCTGGAGCACATTGCCCATCGCTACCCAGGTCGGCTGGCGGTGCACTCGCGAGCCCAAGCCCAGACTTTTGCCTTTGCCCGCGCCCAGATGTCGGCAGGCCGGGATCCCTTTGTCTATTTGCCCTGTGGCGTCGACCTCAGCCGCTACGAGTTTGTGCCCAAGGGGAACGGATCCCTGTGTTGGATTGGCCGCATTGCCCCGGAAAAGGGCCTGGAAGACTGCGCCGCCCTGGCGGAGAAGACGGGAAGGCCAGTGCTGATCCTGGGCCACCTGCAAGACCCGGCCTACTGGCAGCAGATTCGGGAACAGTACCCACGGGCTCAATTGGACTACCGGGGGTTTTTGCCCACCTCCCAGCTGCAGCGGCTCTTGGGCCAATGCTCGGCCTTGATCATGACCCCCAAGTGGGTGGAAGCCTTTGGCCTGGTGGCGGTGGAAGCTTTGGCGTGCGGTGTGCCCGTGATCACCTACCGTCGCGGCGGGCCGGCGGAAATTGTCAGCAATGGAGAAACTGGCTGGGTGGTAGAGCCGGACGATGTGGCGGCCTTAGCAAGGGCCGTAGAACACTTGGATTGCATCGACCGCAGCCACTGCCGACACCGCGCAGAACAGCACTATTCCCTCCAGGGCATGACAGAGCGGTTTTTAGCCTGGAGCAAGCAAATTGGCCGGGATCCGATCCCGGCAGCCCGCTAGAGAAGAGACGGGCAGTGGTACTATTGGATTTTGATGCCTGGGGCCGGCTGACCAGCCCACTCACGCCAACACTTCGACTTACGACGGGGAAACCACCATGACAACGGAGAAAGGATCTGTTGCGCTAGCACGACCAGAGGTTCGTCGGCGGTCACAGGTTCTGGGAACGCAGGTGATTAGCCAAGCCAATGGGGCCCGGCTCGGAGTGGTTAGCGAAGTTTGGGCAGATCTGGAAGCTAGGCAGGTCCTGGTGCTGGGGGTGCTGGAAAGAGCCTGGGCTGGATCGCCCCGTTTACTAGAGCTGCAGCAGGTCACGGCCCTAGGGCAAGACGCTATCCTCGTCCCCAGCGATGAAGTCTTCGAAGACTTGAATTTGGAGGGTCTCAGCCGGGTAGTCGGCAGCGAAGTGGTAACGGAAGAAGGGATCCGCCTCGGTAAGGTTAAGGACTTTGAGTTTAACTCTGTCTCTGGTCTAATCAGTGGCTTAATCCTCTCTAGCCTTGGCCTCACCTTTTTGCCTGGCTTTATCCTCAGCACTTATCTGCTTCCTGCTGATGAGATCGTCTCCGTAGGCGGCGATCGCCTCATTGTGGCTGATGGCGCTGAGACCCGCCTGACCCAACTGGCCAAAGGAATCTTGGAGACCCTGGGGCTAGGCAAGCCCCCCTGGCTAGCTGCAGGCGCCTCTGCCCCTGCCCTGCCTAGGTCTACCGCTGAGGCTGAGGCGGAGGAACGCTACGAGGAAGCCTACGCCGAGGAATACGCAGCGGAAGAGACGGAGGAAGAGGACGTCTACGCCGAAGCAGAGCCTGAACCCCCACCCCCTCGGCCCGCGTCCTCTCCTGTCTCTGAACAGCCGGCGTGGGAACAGGAGTATCCCCAAGAAGAAACTTCCCCTCCTCCTCCTGAGCCAGCTCCCCCCCCCTCCAGGGATAGCGATCCCTGGGAAGAGAATGCTGGCGAACCAGCTTGAGCGGCCGAGTGGGTACCCACCTTACCTAGCCGTGGGCTGGGCTTCGACAACCCCCAGGCAAACTGCCCTGGATGCACATAAGCAAAGCGAGGGGCTTGTGGAGATGACTGCCCCCTCGCGCTTCCTTCTCAACCGCCCCAGCAGGATCTAGAGAACACCTACTCATTTTTCTTAAGGCGGTAGGTAATCCGCCCCTTGTTGAGGTCATAGGGGCTGAGCTCCACCTTTACCCGGTCGCCGGGCAGGATCTTGATGTAGTTGCGGCGGATCTTGCCCGAGATGTGGGCGAGAACGTTAAAGCCATTGTCCAGGTCCACCCGGAACATGGCATTGGGTAGGGATTCCGTAACTACCCCTTCCACTTCAATAGCGTCTTCCTTAGCCAAGTAGCCCTCCTTCTCAGACAACGCAACTCTATGGCCCTCCCCTCTCCTGTTAAGAGGGGGTTAAGAGCCGAAACAATACTCCACCTCTTCTATCCTAGCTGTTGCAGTCCTTCATGGGGGAACTCTCTAGGACTGAAAGGGGGTGCGATCTGTCAAAATCTCAGCGCCGGCCTCGGTAACCAGAATGGTGTGCTCAAACTGGGCCGACCAGGAGCCATCCACTGTTACCACCGTCCAGCGATCCGGCAACACTCGCGTGGCCTCTCCCCCCGCAGTGACCATTGGCTCAATGGCCAGCGTCATGCCGGCGCGAAGCTTGGGATTGGGCAGCTCAGGGGTGCGGTAGTGAGGAAACTGCGGCTCTTCGTGTAAGTTGCGACCCACGCCATGGCCAACGTACTGCCTCACCACGGAGTAGCCCCGCTCCCGCACATAGTCTTCAATGGCGCCTGAGACATCTTGCAGCCAGACCCCATGGCGAACGTGCTCGATGCCTACCTGTAGGGCTTGGGCCGCTGTGTCGATGAGGTCGCGGGCGGCATCGCTGAGGGGCTCTAGGCCAATGGTGATGCAAGAATCCGCATGCCAGCCTTCCACCATGGCGCCAAAGTCCACCTTGACGATGTCTCCTGGCTGCACCACTTTGCGGGGGCTGGGGATCCCATGCACCACTTCATGGTTGATGCTGACGCAGACGCAGGCGGGAAAGCCGTAGTAGCCCTTGAAGCTGGGCAGGGCATTTAACTCCGCTACCCGCCGCTCAGCGTAGGCATCGATGTCTGCGGTTGTCCAGCCCGGCTCCAGGCGCTCGGCAATTTCCTGCAGCACCTGGGCCACCACTCGCCCAGCCCGCCGCATCTTCTCCACTTCCCGGCGAGATTTGATCTCACCAAGCTGCAGGCCTCGCCGCAAAGATCCCAGCCCCGGCTTGCTGGCCTTGGTCATGCCGTCCTCCTACAGCTCTCCAAAAGGGCCTGTAGGTGCTGCTGGACCACTTCCATCGGCTGGTTGCCGTTAATCCGCCGCAAACGGCCCTTAGCCTCGTAAAAGTCGATTAGGGGAGCGGTTTGCTGCCGATACACCTGCAAGCGTTTGAGGATGACGGCCTCATCAGCATCGTCGCTGCGCCCTTGCTCCTTGCCGCGGGCCAACAGCCGCGCCACTACCACCTCGTCGGGCACTTCTAGGTTGAGGACGTGGTCGTAGTCTTGCCTCAGCTCCTGCAGCAGCTCTTCCAAAGCCTCTGCCTGCGCCAAGGTGCGGGGAAAGCCGTCCAGGATCCAGCCCTGCTCCGGCGACTGCTGCAACTGGCCTCTGACCATCCCAATCAACACCTCGTCGGGCACTAGCTCCCCTGCATCCATGTACACCTTGGCCTGCCGTCCCAGCGGAGTCTGGGCTTTGACCTCTGCCCGCAGCAGATCGCCTGTAGAAATTTTGAGTGTGTGGTAGATGGCTGACAGCCGCTCTGCCTGCGTACCCTTGCCTGCTCCTGGCGGTCCTAAAAAGATTAACCTCAGCACTACTGCTTGACCATCCCTTCGTAACGCTGCGAAATGACGTAAGTCTGGATTTGCTTGGAGGTTTCAATGGCTACCCCCACCAAAATGAGCAGCGAGGTGGCTCCCAAGCCTTGGAAAGTGGTAATGCCGGTTGCCCGCTCTACTGTCGTGGGAATAATGGCCACCGCACACAAAAACAAGGCCCCCAGCAGTGTCAGCCGGTTGAGGATCCCTTCGATGTACTCAGCCGTGGCCTTGCCAGGACGCACGCCTGGAATGCTGGCACCCAGTTTCTTCAAGTTCTGGGCCAGTTCTACTGGATTGATAATCAAGGAAGCGTAGAAGTAGCTGAAGAAGAGAATGAGCAAGAAGTAGAAGGGGATGTAAAACCAGGAGGTAGGGGAGAGGAGGTTGGCCACCTGAATTAAGGCTGGGCTCTGCGTATACTGGGCCAAAGCCCAAGGTAGAGACAGCACCGAGTAGGCAAAGATGATTGGCATCACCCCCCCCTGGTTAAGCCGCAGGGGCAAGTAGCTCTTCTGCTCGCGGAACAGCTTGTTGCCCACCTGGCGCTTGGCGTAGATGATGGGAATTTTGCGGCTGCCCTCCTGGACAAAGACAATGCCGACAATGGTGGCTAGGAAAACAGCCGTCAACACCAGGATACCCCCAATCGTGCTGCTGTCGGCGCGAACCAGGCTAATGGTTTGACCCAGGGCGCGCGGCAACGTGGCAACAATGTTAACGAAGATCAACAGCGACGGCCCACTGCCCACCCCCTTCTCCGTGATCATTTCCCCCAGCCACATGACAAACATGGAGCCTGCTGCCAGCGCCAGGGTGGTGGAGGCCATAAAGGCCAGCTCGTTGCTGGTATTGGCAAACTCCCGCACCCAGAAGGAGATGCCAATGCCTTGGATGATGGCCCAGAGAAGGGTGACGTAACGGGTGTACTGGGAAATCTGTCGCCGGCCCTGCTCCCCCTCGTTTTTCTGCAGGTTCTCCAAGGCTGGGATGGCTGAAACCAGCAGTTGCATGATAATCGAGGCGTTGATGAAGGGCAGGATGCCGAGGGCAAAGACCCCCAAGGCAGAAATGCCGCCCCCCGAGAAGATATCCAGAAAGCCAAACACTGGGCTGTTGGCCGCCTCAGCAGCAAAGCGAACTCGGTCAATGCTGGGGATGGGAATATAGATGCCCAGCCGCACCAACAACAACAAGCCCAGGGTCAGGAGCAGACGGCTGCGCAGGCCCGAGGCCATCGCCATCTGCATGAAAGTCTCTTGAGCGGAGGGAGTAGAGCCTCGTGTGTCAGCCATAGATT
Source organism: Synechococcus sp. R70.1 (assembly GCF_047461675.1). NCBI lineage: Bacteria > Bacillati > Cyanobacteriota > Cyanophyceae > Synechococcales > Synechococcaceae > Synechococcus > Synechococcus sp. R70.1. The sequence goes on along the minus strand of NZ_JANSHR010000026.1, from coordinate 101,285 downwards.
TAGCAAAGAGCCAGGTGAGCTACTTACCACTCTATGCTGCCGGTGGGGAAGTCGGCAAAACCAAAATTGCTGCTAACCTAGGAGCGAGCGGGCCGGGATCCCACAATCTCTACTCGGCCTCCGGCGGCCTCCACTTTGGCTTTGGCCGAGGCAGTAATGGCAGCAGCCCGGATGGTCAGGGGCACGCGCACTTCCCCGTCCCCTAAGATCTTCAGCGGGCCGTCGTTGGTGGTCACGATCCCCAACTCCATTAGGCTTTCTAGAGTCACCTCGCTGCCAGCAGGCAGGGTTGCCAGAGCGCGCAGGTTAACCAGGGTGTACTGCGGGCGACGTACGTAGCGGGGGAAATGCTTGAGCTTGGGCAACCGCCGGTAGAGGGGTGTCTGACCTCCCTCAAAGCCTGGTCGAGGGCCTCCTCCGCTGCGGGCTTTTTGGCCTCGCATTCCCCTGCCGCAGGAACCTCCCTGACCAGCAGCAATACCACGGCCCAGCCGCCGCCGCCGCCGCTTCGAGCCTGGTTGGGGGCGAATATCTTCCAGTCGCATACTAACCTCCTACTGACTAAACAGGCGGCGCACGTCGATCCCTCTATCTTCAGCTACCTGTTCAAAGGTGCGCATCCGCCGCAGGGCGTCAATGGTGGCACGGGCGTTGTTGAGAGGGTTTCTGGAGCCTAGCTGCTTGGCCAAGGCATTGCGCACCCCTGCTAGTTCTAGAACGGCGCGCACCGCCCCCCCAGCAATGACCCCTGTGCCAGGAGCTGCCGGCATCACCAACACGGTAGCCGCACCGCCAGAGCCTCGCATGGGGTGGGGTACCGACAAGCCCTTGGTCAGGGGCACCTCAATCAAGTGCTTTTTGCCGTCTACTACTCCCTTGCGCACTGCTCCGAGCACATCGTTGGCTTTGCCCACGCCAACCCCCACCTGTCCACGCTCGTTGCCCACTACAACCACCGCGCGAAAGCTCAGCTTTTTGCCGCCCTTGACCACTTTGGAGACGCGTCGGATCTGGATAACCCGCTCCTGCCACTCGCCGGTTTGTTCTTCGCGGCTCTTCTTGCTTCTGCGAGGTTCTTTTTGCTCAGCCATATGCCGTTTTCTCAGAAACTAGAACTGTAGGCCTGCTTCTCGGGCAGCTTCTGCCAGGGCCCGAACCCGTCCGTGGTAGAGCTTGCCGCCGCGGTCGAAAACGACTCGAGAAATGCCTGCCTGTAGAGCTCGCTGAGCAACTGCACGTCCTACAATCGCAGCAGCCTCTCGGGTAGCTGTGCCAACCCCTTGGAACGCTCCCCGCAGCTCTCTGTCCAGGGTGGAGGCAGAAACCAGAGTACGTTGGGCTACATCGTCGATCACCTGAGCATAGATGTGGCGGTGGGATCGAAACACAGCCAAACGGGGCCGCTCGGGAGTACCGGAAATCTTGCGGCGAATGCGGCGATGGCGGCGTTGGGTTGTGAGTTTGCGGTTGGCTTTTATTTTCATGGCTATTTCTTCCCTTTGCCGGACTTACCTGCTTTGAGACGGATTTGTTCCCCGAGGTAGCGAATCCCTTTGCCCTTGTAGGGCTCGGGCGGACGCACAGCTCGAATGCGGGCTGCTGTATTGCCCACCAGTTCTTTGTCGATGCCCGAGACCACGATGACGTTGTTGCCTTCTACCGAAATTTGGATCCCGGGCGGGAAAGGGATCTCCACGGGGTGGCTGTAGCCGACGTTTAGGATCAACTTGTTGCCCTGCGTGGAAGCTCGGTATCCCACGCCCACCAGTTCCAGCCTGCGCTCAAATCCCTTGGATACTCCATCGACCATGTTGGCAATCAAGGTGCGGCAGAGGCCGTGCAGTTGGCGGGCCGGGCGAGACTCGTTGACCCGACTGACTAGGAGTCTTTGGTCTTCTTGACGCACGGCAATCAAGGGAGGCAAGGTGCGCAGTAGCTGCCCCTTTGGGCCTTTGACCGAGATCTGTTGACCCTCGATGTGAACCTCAACCTTGGGGGGAAGGGGAATGGGGCGTCTGCCAATACGAGACATGGAGGCACTCCTGACCAGAGAAACCTTAATAGACGTAGCAGAGCACTTCGCCGCCGATGCCCCGCTTGCGAGCCTCCCGGTCGGTCATGATGCCGCTGGAGGTGGAGATGATGGCAATTCCAATTCCTCCCAGCACCCGGGGCAGTTCTTTATGGCCGCAGTAAACCCGCAGGCCAGGCCGGCTTACCCGCTTGAGGCCATTGATGATGGGTCGGCGGTCTTTGCCTTTGCCTTTGTACTTCAACTGCAGCACAATCCGCGCTTGGATCCCTTCTCCCTCCTCCTTCCAGCTGCTGACAAAACCTTCCTCGTGGAGAACGCGGGCAATGCTGCGGGTCATGCGCGTGGCCGGAACCGCCACCGATTCGTGCCGAGCCATAGTGGCATTGCGAATGCGGGTGAGCATGTCGGCAATCGTGTCGTTGGTGTGGGCCATGGGTGGGTTAGTGCTCCTGGGAAGATAGTTGAGGGAATTGTGGGTAGGGGTAAGCCTAAGAGGCAAAGGGCATGCCAAACTCCCTAAGCAGGGCACGGCCCTCTTCGTCGGTCCTAGCGGTGGTGACAATGCAGATGTCCATGCCTCGAATCTGGTCAACGGCGTCGTAGTTGATTTCGGGAAAGATCAGTTGCTCGCGAATTCCAAGGGTGTAGTTGCCGCGCCCATCAAAGGATTTGGGGTTGACGCCGCGGAAGTCGCGAATGCGGGGCAAAGCCAGGTTGATGAGGCGATCCAAAAACGCATACATCCGCTCCCGCCGCAGGGTTACCATCAGGCCAACGGGCATGCCCTTGCGGATCTTAAAACTGGCAATGGCCTTCTTGGCGCGGGTAATTACAGGGCGTTGACCAGTAATGGCGCTAATTTCTGCAATGGAAGATTCCAGGGCCTTGGCATTTTGGGAGGCCTCTCCCAAGCCGCGATTGATGACAATCTTCTCCAAGCGAGGCACTTGGTGGATGTTGGTGTAGCCCAACTCCTTTTGCAGCTTGGGAACGATGACCGTGTGGTAGAGGACTTGCAGACGTTGGGGCATGGTAAGTTCTCCTTCCTGCTCTGGGCTGGGTCAGAGCTCTCGAAATCTCTAGTCAAGGATCTCGCCGGTTTTCTTGAGAACGCGGACTTTGCGGCCATCGGCGGTAATTTGGTAGCCGACCCGGCTGGCAACCTCGTGCTTTTTGGAATAAAGCATCACCTTGCAGGCGTGGATGGGGGCTTCTTTGGTCTCAATCCGGCCCTTTTCGCCTTCCCGTTGGGGCTTGCGGTGGTAGGTAACGATGTTAACTCCTTCCACCAAAACCATGTTGCGTTCAGGAAAGACCCGCAACACCTCGCCGACTTTGCCTTTGTCGTCACCCGAAATTACCTGGACGAAGTCCCCTTTTTTGATGCGCATCTTATAGCGCAGACTGTTGCGGTGCTTGCGAACGCCAGGTTGGCGGAGAAGTCGTCGGATTTGGCTGGGCTTAAGAGGGCGAACCATTACAGGACCTCCGGCGCAAGCGAGATGATCTTGGTAAAGTTTTTCTCCCGCAGCTCGCGGGCTACAGGGCCAAAGACGCGGGTTCCCCGGGGGTTGCCATCGTTGTTGATGATCACGGCAGCGTTGTCGTCAAAGCGGATGCAGGTACCATCAGGGCGGCGCACCGTGTCCACCGTGCGGATGACAACGGCCCTGACCACATCGGATTTTTTAACTGGCATGTTGGGCAGAGCCTCTTTAACAACACCAACAATCACATCCCCCAGGCTGGCATAGCGACGGCCGCTGCTGCCCAGGACGCGGATGCACATGAGCTTGCGGGCGCCGGTGTTGTCGGCTACCGTGAGCATGGTTTGCTGTTGAATCATAGCTTCTTCATCTCCCGTAGGATCTCAACCACCCGCCAGCGTTTGGTACGGCTGAGGGGACGGGTTTCGACGATGCGCACCAGATCCCCTTCTTGGCAGCGGTTTTCCTCGTCGTGGGCTTTAAACTTTTTGGTTTTGACGACGATTTTGCCGTACTTTGGGTGGGCAACCCGGTTTTCTACGGCAACAACCACCGTCTTTTGCATCTTGTTGCTGACAACAACGCCAATCTTTTCGCGAGCAGGCATTACTCCTCCTTCTTGACCTGAGTTGAGGGCAAGGATTTGCCACGTTTGCGCTCTGCCTCCACGGTCAGCAGTTGAGCTAGCTTGTGCTTGCGCAGGCGAATGAGGTGGGGTTGAGTAAGCTGCCGTGTGGCTTGCTGCAGACGCAACTCGAACAGCTCTTTTTTGACGGCGTAGATCTCTTGGGCCAATTCTTCGTCTGATAGGGCGCGTGCATCGGCAATTTTGGGCATGGGCATGGTAACTTTCCTCCTCTAGCTAGCGCTAGCTGCTACTTCCGCGGCTTCTGCAGTTGCTTCCTGAGCAGGTTCTGGTTTCTCAAAGTCAGCTTTGGTTACAAACTTAACTTTGATGGGAAGCTTGTGAGCGGCCAGGCGCATGGCCTCCCGGGCTGTTGCTTCAGGAACTCCCCCCATTTCAAAAAGGACGCGGCCTGGCTTGACGACGCAAACCCAGTACTCGGGGTTGCCTTTGCCGGATCCCATGCGGGTTTCGGCAGGCTTCCGGGTAACGGGCTTGTCGGGAAAGATGCGGATCCAGATCTGGCCTCCCCGCCGAACGTAGCGGCTCATAACCCGACGGCTGGCCTCGATCTGTCGTGCGGTAATCCAAGCGGGCTCTAGGGCCACAAGGCCATATTCCCCAAAGCTGATGCGGTTGCCACGGGTTGCCTTGCCCTTCATGCGCCCACGCTGCTGCTTGCGGTATTTGGTTCGTTTGGGGCTTAACATGGCCGCTCCTTGAGTAACTGCAGTAGGGGTTCCGCTCTTGGCCCTCAGACCTTGGCTGAGCGGTCTTCAAAGGTAGGCCGCCGCCGTTGCTGCCGACGCTTGGCCGGCTGCAAGGAAACTTTGGGTTCGAGACTTTCTTGGCCAGGAAGGATTTCTCCTTTGAAGACCCAGACCTTGACCCCAATGACGCCATAGGTAGTCTGAGCAACGCGCTCGGCATAGTCAATGTCTGCCCGCAGAGTCTGCAGAGGGATCCGGCCTTCCCGCGTCCACTCGCTGCGAGCAATCTCAGCACCGTTCAGCCGCCCGGCAACTTGAACCTTGATCCCTTGCACGCCAGCCCGCTGGGCTCGTTGGATAACCTGGCGGACAATGCGACGAAAGGCAATCCGCCGCTCCAACTGCTGGGCAATGTTTTCCGCCAACAACGTTGCCTCCGCATCAGGACGGGTAACCTCGACTACATTGATGCGGATGGTTCTATTGGGGCTGCCGCGCAGGCTTAGCTCTTTTTGCAAGCCCTGGCGCAGCTCTTCAAGGCCGGACCCGCCACGGCCGACCACGACACCCGGTCGTGCAGCTCGGATTTCCAGGTCGATCTGATCGGCTTTGCGCTCAATCTGAATGTCAGCTAGACCAGCGTTGCTCAACTTCTTGGTTACATAGGTGCGGATGAAATCGTCCTCCTGCAGCAGGGCTGGGTAGTGAGCTGGGTCGGCAAACCAGCGGCTGCGGTGTTCCTTGATAATGCCGAGGCGCAAGCCGAAAGGGTGGATCTTCTGGCCCATGGTACGCGGTTAAAGGGTAGAGGTCGGGAAATTTAGGGAGCCGTCTCCGCCTTAGCTTCTAGAGGCCGGACAGCAATGGTGATGTGGCAGGTGCGCTTGCGGATTGGGTAGGCCCGGCCCTGGGCGCGGGGGCGATACCGCTTCAGCGTCGGCCCCTGGTCAGCGTAGGCTTTGCTGATGACAAGATTGCGGGGATCCAGGCCGTTGTTGTGTTCAGCATTGGCTACCGCTGAGCGCAGCACCTTGCGCACCGGCTCGCAGGCAGCGTAAGGCATGAACTCCAGCAGAATTAAGGCATCGGCATAGGTGCGCCCCCGGATTTGGTTGAGGACGCGCCGCACCTTGTAGGGAGACATGCGAACGTAACGGGCTACCGCTTTAACTTCAGGGGAAGGATCGGCCATGGCGTTCTCCTCTTCCTTGCTGAATTCAAGAGCGGGCAGCTTTCTTGTCGCTGCCGGCGTGGCCGCGGAAGGTGCGGGTGGGGACAAACTCCCCCAGCTTGTGACCCACCATCTGGTCAGTGATGTAGATGGGCACATGCTGCTTGCCGTTGTAAACGGCAATGGTGTGACCAATCATCACAGGGAGGATGGTGCTGGCCCGCGACCAAGTTTTGATCATTTGCTTCTCATTGCGCTCGTTGAGCTTCTCGATTTTGCGAAGCAGCTTGGCATCTACAAACGGACCTTTTTTAAGAGAACGTCCCATAGGAGTTTACCCCTCTAACACCTTGGTTCAAGCTCAAGCAATTCGGTAGGCAGCAGGTGGCTGGCCTGGCTGCTACTGCACCGCCATCCCGCCCTTGTCCCGCTGCCCACCCCGACGGCGACCGCGCACGATAAACTTGTTGCTGGGCTTGTTGCGCTTGCGGGTTTTGTGCCCCAGGGTAGGCTTACCCCAGGGGGTAACGGGAGTACTGCGGCCAATGGGGGCTTTTCCTTCCCCACCGCCGTGGGGGTGATCCACAGGGTTCATTGCTGAGCCCCGCACGTGGGGACGGCGACCCAGCCAACGGCTGCGTCCCGCCTTGCCGAGGCTGATGTTGTTGTGGTCCACATTGCCTACTTGACCGATGGTGGCATAGCATTCCCCTCGAATCATGCGAACCTCGCCCGAGGGCAGCTTTAGGGAGACGTACCTGCCTTCCTTGGCTACCACCTGGGCGCCAGTTCCGGCAGCGCGAACAAGTTGTCCGCCGCGGCCGGGATAGAGCTCGACGTTGTGGACCACCGTCCCCAGGGGGATCCGCTCCAAGGGCATGGCGTTGCCCACCTCGAAGGGAGCTTCAGGCCCAGCCATGATCGTGGCTCCCACCTGGATGTGGCGAGGGGCAAGGATGTAGCGCTTCTCGCCATCGGCGTACTCCACCAAGCAGATGCGGGCGCTGCGGTTGGGATCGTACTCGATGGTCTTGACGGTGGCCGGGATCCCGCGTTTGTCGCGGCGGAAGTCGATGATGCGGTAGAGCCGCTTGTGGCCGCCGCCCCGGTGACGGCAGGTGATAACGCCGCGGTTGTTGCGGCCTTTCTTGCGGTGGATAAATTGCAGCAGCGACTTCTCCGGTCGAGGTCGCTTGCCGTTTTCATCCCGCGACAGCTCCTCAAAGTTGGAGACTGTCATGTGGCGGGCGCTGGGGGTGTAGGGTCGGAACGTGCGAATGCCCATGGCTCAACCAGGAGTGCTAGGTTTCAGGGAAGAGGACGATGGAATCGCCTTCGGCCAAAGTTACCACCGCTCGCTTGGGACGGCTGCGGTAACCCACAAAACGACCTACCCGCCGCTGCTTACGGGGCAGCTTCAGGGTGTTGACGGAAGTAACCCGTACTCCAAACATTTCCTCAACAGCGGCCCGGATGAGCGGCTTGGTGGCGTTGGGCATCACTTCAAAGACGTATTTGCGCTGCTCCATCAAAGCCGTCGTCTTCTCGGTAATAACGGGGCGCAACAGGACATCAGCCAGAATTCGCTTGCTCTCCGTCATCGTCCTCCTCCTTTTCCCCTGCGGCTTTCGGCTTCTTCTACGGCTCTTCTTGTTCAACTGGCTGAGCTTCTTGCTCTGCGACCTGAGCCTGATCCTCAAGAGGATTGGCTTGGTCTGGAGCGGCGGCTGCTGCGCCGGATCCCCAGCGGGCTTTGAGTTTCTCTAGGGCAGAGGTGGTGATTAGCACCCGATCGACCTTGAGCAGATCGAAGACGTTGAGCTGATCTAGCCCAATGAGCTTGACGCGGGCAATGTTGCGCACAGCTCGCTCCACCATTTCCGAGCGCTCGGCAACAATCAGCAGAGCCGATTGATCCTCTCTCACTCCCCAGCGCAGCAGAGCTTGGGCCATAACGCGGGTCTTGGGCGGGTTAAGCTGATCCTGGAAATCCTCCACCACGATTAGGTCTTCCACCCGGCCTTGCAGAGCAGTGCGCAGCGCTAGCTGGCGCTCTTTGCGATTCATGGCCAGGTTGTACTCCCGCTTGCGGGGGCCAAAGACTACCCCACCCTTGCGCCAAAGAGGAGAGCGGATGGAGCCAGCGCGAGCCCGCCCGGTGCCTTTTTGCCGCCACGGCTTGCGCCCTCCGCCGCGCACTTCAGCCCGCGTTTTGGTGTGGGCATTGCCCTGGCGGGCGTTGGTCATCTGACGGCGCAAAGCTAGGTAGAGAACGTGACTAGCCGTCTCGGGGCGAGCCACCTTGAAGCTCAGCTCCGCGCTGCCTACGGTTTCCCCTTGCCAATTCTTCACCACACAACTTGCCATGGCTCCCTCCGCTAGAGTCTCTTGCCCACCTGTTTGGCAGGGGTGATCTCCAGTAGCCCTCCCTCCACGCCGGGGACTGAGCCTTTGATTACCAAGAGATTCCGCTCCGGATCCACCTTCACCAACTCCAGCTTGCGGATCGTGACGCGGCGACCGCCCATCCGGCCAGCCATACGCAGTCCTGGAAACACGCGGCCAGGCCTCGTGCCAGCGCCAATGGAACCCGGCCGGCGGTGGTTCTTGGAGCCGTGGGACATGGGGCCCCGGCCAAAGTGGTGCCGCTTCTGGTAGCCGGCAAACCCCCGCCCGATAGAGGTGCCAGCCACGTCCAGTAACTGACCAGGAGAGAAGATCTCAACAGTGATCTTCTGCCCCAATTGGTAGGCTTCTGGCTGGTCGACCCGAAACTCGCGCAGGTAACGCAGCAGCTCCGTCACTCCCGCTTTGCGCAAGTGGCCGCGCTGGGCTCGCGTCAGGTGCTTCTCTGTGGTGGGCCAGTAGCCTAACTGCACCGCGTTGTAGCCGTCCGTGGCTTGGGTTTTAATTTGGGTTACGGTGCAAGGCCCGGCCTGCACGACGGTCACGGGAATGGCCAACCCTTCCGGAGAGAAGATCTGGGTCATGCCAACTTTTCTTCCAAGGATGCCAAGCGCCACAGAAACCTCCTCTCAAGCCTGCGCGGCTTGCTTTGTTGCTTTCACAGCTTGCAACCGGTTCCCTAAGCCAAATCCAGGCAGTAGGCGCGGCGGCAGAAAACCTAGGATAGCGAAGACTGCCTGCCCAGGCAAAAAAGCCGTAGAGAGGGAGCGCCTGTACCCCCAACGCTCCCGCAGCGCCAATAGCGCTGCCCTTTTTGCCTAGTGACCTTGACGCCAAACTGCTTCTAGGGGCTGCTCAGACTTGCCTGCAAAGAGGCAGTATCTGTACTAGCAGCACGCTAAGTTGCCTAGAACCGTTGTTGCTGCGGGCGGATTCAATTGACAACAGTACTACATCATAATGAGGTGACAGGCTGCTTGTCTAGGTTTTGCTAAAAAATGGGTTCAGCACCTGGGAAAGCCACGCTGGGAGACAGAGAGTTTCAGAGCGTGATGGGGTGGGCGCGCAGTGGGCTGACCCAGGCTTGCGTGGATCGCTACTGGCATTTGCTGCAGGCCGGGGCCAATCCGGCGCGGATCTTGTTTTTGGTGCGTAGCCGGCGGCAGAGGGCGGAGGTGCTGCGGCGCCTGCAGGCGCTCAGCTCGGGTTTGGTGGGCCCGTGGCGGGTTGAGACGTTTTTGCAGCGGGTGGGGCGTGCTTTGGCTGAGTATTGGCCGCAGGTATGCGCTCGCGTTCCCCAGTTGCCGTGTTCGTTTGAGCCTGTGCTTCTGGCTAAGGATCTCACTCAGTTTCTCTGTGGGCGAGTCTGTGCGTTGTGCCCGCGGCACGGGGAGGTCTTTGCGAATATTGGGCTGGACGAGTTCCAGATTTGGGATCAAGTTAGCAGCGCTGCCTATATTGCCGGAGCTTCTGGCTTGACGGCAGAAGCGGTGGGATCCCGGCTAGCGGCAGCTTGGCCGGAGAACAGGGATCCGGCCCGGGCAGAGGCCCTGGGAGCGCTGGGCTGCTGTGTAGAGCGACTATGGCAGGCGGGGCTGCAGTTGGGAGCGCTGGATTTTGGCCTGCAAATTCGTCTGTTTCAGGAGCACATCCTGCCCTTGGCGGAGTTTTGGCAGGAGTGGGATCACCTCATCGTGGATCAGGCGGAAGACAGTTGCGCGGTGGCGCTGGAGTTCTACCGCCAGGGGCAAGCCCACCTGCAGAGCCAATTCTTCAGCTACACCCTCGGCAGCGGGATCTCTTTGACGGCGATCCCGGAGGCAGTAGCCTGCTTTCTCCTGGAAAACACCCAGGTTCGGTTCCCAGAAGCCAGCTCCTGTAGCGCAGCCGGCCTGGTTCGCTTGGGGCTGCAGATAGCGCGGGCTGTGGCTCCCCAGCTTTCCTCTCGGCTGCCAGAACCACCGGCAGGGAGGCTGCCGAGGGTGGAAGTGCTGGAGGGAGAAACCCCCTTTGCGGCCCTAGAGGCTATGGTTGCCCAAATCCGACAACTTTTGGCAGCAGGGATCCCTCCCTCTCGCATCGCCGTCCTCCTGCCTCGCATGGATGCCGGAATAAGTCTAAGCCTCCAGGAGCAGTTGCCGGAGGTCTTGCCCATTGCTCCCTTCCCCGCTCTTATCCGCTACCCCCTGGTGCGGGCTCTCCTGACAGCAGCAGAAGTGGCCCATCCCCACTGGGGAGCATTTCCCACCTTGCCAGCCTGGCGGCTGCTGCTCAGCAGCGTGTTGGATCTGGATCCCATTCGAGCAACGCTGTTGGCTGAAGATACCCTGGACCCGGTAGGACGTTCCCTGCGGCCCAAAACCGCCGTGCGGCAGCCAGAGCGGGTGGGCTTTGCCAACTTGGAGCGCTACCAGAAGCTGTTGGATTGGCTGCGCAGCTACCGGCCTGGGCCTTCCTTGGCAGCTTTCTTCCAGCGCTTCTTTGCCGAGCACCTGGTCACTGCTTCCCCTCAGGATCAAGAGCTGCTGCAGTTGCTAACGGATGCAGCCCAGCGATTTCGCCGCGCCTTTCCTACAGCAGGGGATCCTGCCTTTTTGGCCATGATTCGCTCGGGACAAACCCCTAGCAACAGCCGCTTTGAGCCCGACTACTCCCGCTACCTGGTGGTAGCCACGCCAGCGGCCTACATCCATCGCGGCTTGGAGGCCGACTACCAGTTTTGGTTTGACATCACCAACCCCAGCTGGTCCCCCTCTCTCTGGCGCGGGCTCTACAACAGCCATGTGCTGACACCGGAATGGGATGGGGGAGTTTTCGATGCGGCTCGGGATCGAGAGGCACGCCAGCAAGTCCTAGCTCGCACCCTGCTCAACCTCTGCTGCCGAGCACGGCAGGGCCTGTGGCTGGTGCGCTCCACTTTTAACTACCGCGGCGAAGAGAACACCGGCACCCTAGACTTGCTGGTGTTGAAGGCGGCAAAAGGTACGGCTTGCTCCTAGGGGCGGGACTGGGTCAGGTGGCTGACCTGCGGCTGGGTAGCAGGGGACAGACGGGGGTAGTTCGAGCACTTCCTCACTGCTTTTGGGTTAGCTTTGGGGTGAGTTTCCTGGCGCTAGGAGCGGCCGATGGATTCCGCCACCTTTTTGGAGCGCTACGGATTCGAGCTGCAGGGTCAGACAAGCCAAAGGTGGGTAGAGCGCTGGAGCAGGCAGTTCCCAAGCCCTTGGATCCCAGCCGCTTTGCTGGAGGCCCTCTACCAAGGTCGCTACAAGGCCACGTCCGTAGAGCAGATCCTCCGCCTCTGGCAGCGCCGCGGTGCTCCCCACCTCACCTTTCCCCCGGAAATGAGCCGATCCCTGTGGCGAGAACAAGAAGAGCTGATCCGCTCCTTGAGTCCAACTGCCGCCAGCTTCCTTGTCCGACCTCCTTCACCTCTTTCAGCCTCCTCTGGCAAGGGATCCCGCTTTGCGGAGGAAGCTGCCATTTCCCTTGAGCTGTTGTTAGCAGAGCTGCAGGACCTTCCCCCCAAGCTCCGCCACCTGCTCCGGGAGCTGCAGCCCGCCTCCCTTGCCTGCGAGTCAGAGCTCTCGGTTACCTTGGAGCTCCAGCCTGTCGACTCTCCTGCTCCTGCTTCCCTGAAAGAATCCCAGGTTTCTCCCTCTCGCTCAGGGCAGGGCGACACTTGAGCTGGAGAGAGCTTCCTCGCGCAGCAGGTCGGCTTTGTCGGTGCGCTCCCAAGGCAGGTCCAGATGGGTTTGCCCGAAGTGGCCGTAGACGGCTACATTTTGGTAGAAGCGTCCCCCTCGCTGCCGGGGTAGCTCCTGCAGTTGAAAGTGGGCCAGAATAGCTGCTGGCCGCAGGTCGAAGTGGCGCTGCACCAGCCGCAGAAGCTCCTCGTCAGGGATGCGCCCTGTGCCAAAGGTTTCCACCAACAGGTTGATGGGCCGAGCCACTCCAATAGCGTAGCTGACCTGTACCTCGCATTTCTGGGCCAGGCCGGCAGCCACGATGTTTTTGGCAACATAGCGGGCGGCGTAGGCCGCGCTGCGATCCACTTTGGTGGGATCCTTGCCGGAGAAAGCGCCACCCCCATGGCGGGCATAGCCCCCATAGGTATCGACGATAATCTTGCGCCCTGTCAGGCCGGCATCCCCCTGGGGGCCGCCGATGACGAATTTGCCAGTGGGGTTGGTGAGGAAGCGGGTATTGCTGTCTGGTTTGATGGGCAGCTCGGCAAACACAGGCTTTACCACCGCCTCCCAGAGATCGGCGCGGATGCGCTCTTGCACTGCCGTCTCTTCCGTAATGTCGCCGATGGTTGGCGTGTGCTGGGTGGAGATGAGCAGGGTGTGGATGCCCACTGGACGCCCCCCCTCATAGGCTACCGTTACCTGGGTCTTGCCGTCAGGGCGAAGATAAGGCAGAGTACCGTTCTTGCGAACCGTAGCCAACTGGCGGCTGAGGCGGTGAGCCAAGCTGATGGGCAAAGGCATCAGTTCGGGGGTCTCGTTGCAGGCAAAACCAAACATCAAGCCCTGATCGCCAGCTCCCAGCAGGTCGAATTCATCTTCCCAGACGGTGCGACTTTCCAGTGACCTGCTCACCCCTTGGGCAATATCGGGAGATTGCTCATCGAAGGCTACTAGCACCGCGCAGCTGTCTGCAGAGAAGCCATTCTCGGCATCGGTATAGCCAATTTCGGTCAGCTTGTCCCGCACCAAGCGCGTGAAGTTGACATGCGCCTTCGAGGTGATCTCCCCCGTGAGGATCACCATGCCCGTGCTCACCACTACCTCTGCCGCCACCCGGCTGGAGGGATCTGCCGTCAAGAGGGCATCCACAACGGCATCGGAGATCTGATCGCAGATTTTGTCGGGATGCCCTTCTGTCACCGACTCGGAAGAAAACAGGAATGACTTGGACAAGGAACCTCTCCTCAAGACGAAACCCACCCACGCTGGCAGAACCCGCCTCTGGGTTCATCTGCAGCAAGGCATGCCCAGCCTTACTAATATACCCCCCTCAGCCAGTGAGGATCTGCTTCAGCCGCTCGCCATTTTTGCCACCACTTGGTGGACGGGGTAGCCCTGGGGAAGAGCACCCCAAAAAGCCAACTGCTCCAGCACCGCCCGGAGGGATCCCCCCAGCTCTGTCAAAATCCTAATCCAACAGCGGCAGCTCTCGGAAAATCTAGAAAACCGGAAGCCGAATTCGGAGTCTGGCCTGCTAGAGTGCTCCTACAAGTCCTTGCCGCTGCAACCATGACCCACCCTTTTCCAACCGCCCCCAACCCTGAACTGGAAGCCGAGCGCAACTGGCAGCATCGTCAACGAATGCAGCGCCGCCAGCAAATCCAGCGGCAACGCCTGGCAGGCATGCGTGACAACAAAGGCTTAGTTATCGTCTATACAGGTCAGGGCAAGGGCAAAAGCACGGCGGCTTTTGGTACTGTCTTGCGCGCCCTCGGCCAGGGCTTATCGGTGGGGGTGGTGCAGTTCATCAAAGGGGCCTGGGATCCAGGCGAAGCCAAACTGTTGCGCAAGTTGGCTGCCCATCCCGAACTGGGGCTGGGAAAAGTTGCCTTTTATGCCATGGGGGAAGGCTTTACCTGGGAGACCCAGGATCGCGAGCGGGACATTGCCTGCGCCCAGGCAGCCTGGGAAAAGGGGCGGGAGCTATTTGGCAGCGGCGAGTACCACCTGGTGGTTTTGGATGAGATCAACGTTGCCCTTAAGCTGGGATATCTCTCGCTGGAGCAAGTGCTGGCTGGCCTAGCCGAAAAACCTGAACGGGTGCATGTGATCCTCACTGGGCGAGGCGCACCGGCAGGGCTAATTGAGCGAGCTGACCTGGTAACGGAAATGGCCTTGGTCAAGCATCCCTTTCGCGACCAAGGGATCAAAGCCCAAATGGGTATCGAGTTCTAGCCCTTGGACAAATGGCGATCCTGCTGGCAGCAGCGGCAAGCGGCAGTGGCAAGACCACCGTCACGTTAGCCCTGTTGGCTGCGCTCCGGCGGCGGGGCCTGCGCATCCAGCCCTTTAAGGTGGGGCCCGATTACATCGATCCCCTGTTCCACACGGCAGTGGCCGGGATCCCCTCGCGCAATTTGGATCCCTTTTTAACCGACGAGGACTTTGTGCAGCGCTGCTTTCGCTACCACTGCCAGGACAAAGATGGGGCAATTGTAGAAGGCGCGATGGGCCTCTTCGATGGGCGAGGGCCCGGATCCCTGCCCGGCGGGACAGAGCCTTCCTGGGCTAGCAGCGCCCATGTGGCTCGCCTGCTGGGGATCCCGGTGGTGCTGGTCATCGACAGCAGCGGCATGGGAACGACGGCGGCCGCCCTGCTCTACGGCCTAAGCCACTTCGATCCCCGCCTGACTATTGCCGGCGTCATCTTCAACCGGGTGGCCTCAGAGCGCCATGGCCAGATGTTGCAGCAGGCAGCAGCAGCCGTGGGGATCCCGGTTTTGGGACAATTCCCCCGCCGCGAGGACTTGCGCCTGCCCAGCCGCTACCTAGGGCTGGTACCCGTCTCAGAACTGGCTGGCTTCTCCCGCTGGCAGGAGGCCTGGGCTGAGCTGGCGGAGCAACACATAGATTGGGATCAGCTTCTGCCCCTAATCCGCTCACTACCGCCGGCAGTGGGGGAGCTCTGGCCAGGGATCTGCCCCCTTGCAACGCCCGTGCAGGTGGCAGTGGCCCGCGATGCCGCCTTTAACTTCTACTACGCCGACAACTTAGATCTCCTGCGGGCTTGGGGGGCAGAGCTATTGGAGTACTCCCCCCTGGAGGTAGGGCTGTGGCCGCCGGATCCTTGCGATGGCCTGCTCTTGGGGGGCGGGTTTCCAGAACTGTTTGCCGCAGCCCTCTCTGAAAAAATAGCCCAGCAAACTCCGCCACCCATCCACCCCCCCCTCTATGCCGAATGCGGCGGCTTGATGGTACTGGGAAAGTCCCTCACCGATTGGGACGGGAAGACCTACCCCATGGCCGGCCTATTGCCCATCAGCGTGGACATGGGCGAGCGGCTGTACCTGGGCTATCGCGAGGCTAAAGTCCTGCGCCCCACCCTCCTGGCACCGGCTGGGGATCGCCTGCGGGGACACGAGTTTCACCGCTCCCGCAGCAGCCCCCCCTGCCCAAGCCCAGTCTACGCTTGGGGATCCCCGCCTCAGCAGGAAGGCTGGGCCAATGAGCGCTTGCATGCTTCCTACCTGCATCTCCACTGGGGATCCCGTCCCGATCTCGCAGCGCGGCTACTCCAGAATTTTTTGAGGGTGGCTAGAAACGCTCTTGATCCCCCGTTGTAGAGAGGTTTTTCCCTGTCAGGGAGGCTGGGGAGAGGAATTAGCTGTGCTCCCTTCTGTTGCTAGGGGGAAGCAGTGGGGACGAGGCTGCTAGCAACAGTTTAGGTGAGGTGGGCAGCAATTGCGTCCAGGAGGTGGTTTTGATCAATGGGCTTGGTGAGGTAGGCGTTGGAACCAAGTTGTAGCCCTTGTTCCACAGCTTCTCGAGAAGTCTTGGAGGAGAGAAAGACAAAGGGGATGTGGGCTGTGGCTTGATCCCATCGCACAGCATCCAGCACGGCATAGCCGTTGAGCTTGGGCATGACTACATCGCATAGCACCAAGTCTGGCAGGAGGGCGCGCACCATCTGCAGCCCTTCTTCCCCGTCTCTAGCTGCCAACGTATCGTACCCAGCTTGCCGCAACACTTTCTGCAGGTAGGTGCGGATAGAGGGATCATCCTCGATCACCAAGATGCGTTTAGCCATGGGAGGTTGTGAAAAAGCAGGAGACACACACCGCTCAAGCCAAGCTCTGGCTTCCCCGAACCTCTGAAATCCAGGTTGATGCGAGAGCAGTTAGGAGGGCTACAGAGGCAGTATAGGGAAACTTCGGAGAGAAAAACTCCGCCAAATGGCTCATTCTGGGAAGACTTGCGGTTATTCCAGGTAGCTCAAGCTCTCTTTCCCCTCAGGGAGAGGAGCTCATTCCGAGGTGAGTTGTCGCTCCATCAGGCGGGAAAGGGCGGCAGCGGGGGTGGTCTGCCCTTGCAGCAGCCGATGCACCTCCTGGGTGATGGGCACCTGGATGCCGTGCTGGGCGGCGATCTGAACCACCACGGGAGCAGTGTAAACCCCCTCGGCGGTTCCCTCGATCTCGGCCAACACCTGGCCCAGAGGTTTGCCCTGGCCCAAGCCGTAGCCTACACGGTAGTTGCGGCTTAAAGGACTGTGGCAGGTGGCTAGGAGATCCCCTAGCCCTGAGAGGCCGTTGAAGGTCTCAGGCCGCGCCCCTAGGCGGGATCCCACCCGGATCATCTCGGCCAAGCCGCGGGTAACCAGGGCAGCCCGAGCATTGGTGCCCAGTTGCAGCGCGTCGCACACCCCCACAGCAATGGCAATAACGTTCTTGAGAATACCCCCTAGCTCCACCCCTAGAGGATCGCTGCTGGTGTAGAGGCGAAAGCGCTCGGAGGCAAGGGCATGCTGCACTTGCACTGCCGCCTCGGGATTGTGGCTGGCCACCACTGCAGCTGCTGGCAAACCCTGGCGAATCTCAGCGGCCAGGTTTGGCCCGGAGAGCACCACCAACGGATGAGTAGGGAAAGTGGCTGCCCAGATCTGGGCTGGTGTCAAGAGCTGCAGGGGATCCAACCCCTTGGTGGCCGAGACCAGAATGGCTTGGGGGGGGATCCCCACCTGGCGCACGGCCTCGACCACGGGGCGCACGCCGGCCATGGAGACTGCCGAAATAATGATGTCCGATCCCCGGACTACCTCTTTGAGATCCCAGCCTTTGCGCCGATCCCAAACCTGCACCCAGTGGCCCCGAGCCTGGGCTAACAGAGCCAGGGTACTTCCCCAGGCCCCCGCCCCTAGAAGGGCAATCCTCTGGGGGGATGGTGTAGAAGCTTTCATCCAAACTTTCCAGCCGCAGCTTCTTTCCCAGAATGCCGCTTGCCCCAGCCCCTGAAAAAGCCCCCGCCAGAGAGAGAACGTTAGTATGGTTGGATACCAACTAGAGGTTTGGCCTAAGAGCAGAGACCATGGCAGAAGCAGGGATCCAACGCCTTCCTGCTGAGGTGGCCGCCCGGATGGGGAGCTGGCGGCACGGCTATGCCCTGACCAATGGCATTCAACTGCACTATGTCACCCAGGGGGAAGGGGAGCTGGCAATCTTGTTGCATGGTTTCCCAGAGTTTTGGTATTCCTGGCGGCACCAGATCCCGGTGTTGGCGCAGCGGTTTCGCGTCGTGGCACCTGACCTGCGCGGCTACAACGACTCTGACAAACCGGATTACGGCTACGACCTGGACACCCTCACCGAGGATGTCCGCGGCCTGCTAGCCCATTTTGGGGCCAAAAGCGCGGTGGTGGTGGCCCACGACTGGGGAGGGGCTATTGCTTGGCACTGGGCGCAACTTTTTCCCCAGGAGATCCGCAAGCTGGCCGTGCTCAACTCTCCTCACCCCGCTTGCTTTCGCCGGGAGTTCCTGACCAATTTGGACCAGATGCGCCGCAGTTGGTACCTGTTTTTCTTCCAGTTGCCCTGGCTGCCAGAGTGGGTGTTGCAGTGGAACCTCGAGGAGTGGGTGCGGCGCATTTTTCAAGAGACCTCGGTGCGCAAAAGCGCCTTCACCCGCCACGACCTAAAGGTTTACCAAGAGGCCCTTGCCAAGCCCAAGGTGCTCACCTCTGCCCTCAACTACTACCGCCACCTGTTTAGCCTGCCCACTCTGCAGAACCTGTTTTTGCAGCCCCTGCGGCCGATCTTCGCCCCCACCCTGCTTATCTGGGGAGAAGAAGACTTTGCCCTTAGCCGCGAGCTGACCGAGGGAATGGATCCCTTCTTCCCCAACGGCCTGCGCAAGGAGTACATCCCCGAGTGCGGCCATTGGGCGCAGCAGGAGGCGCCCCAGACTGTGAATCGGCTGCTCCTAGAGTTTCTCTAGTCCTCCCGCCTGAGAGAGCTTTACCGCCCTCAGGGATTGCCCTAGAATAGTCCACTGGATTTAAGCGGGGAAAGTGGCATGGCCCTGGAGTACCCACCCGATCTGCGCTACGTGGACACCCACGAGTACATCCGGGTTGAGGATGACATTGCGGTGATTGGGATCACGGCCTATGCCGTCGATCAGCTGGGGGATATCGTCTTCGTCGGCCTGCCCGAGGAAGGGACAGAAATTGAAAAGGGGGAGAGCTTTGGCTCGGTGGAGTCCGTCAAGGCCGTAGAGGATCTGTATGCCCCTGTCTCGGGGGAAGTGGTGGCGGTAAACAAAGCGGTGGTGGACAGCCCAGAGAGCATTGCCGACGATCCCTATGGAGACGGCTGGCTAATCAAGGTGCGCATGACCAACCCGGAAGATCTTGACGACACGATGAGCGCGGAGGCTTACGCCAGCTTGGTGGAGGGATCCTAAGCCCTACAGCAACACTTCCCGGTTGCCCCCCTGCACTTTGGCTTGGTAGAGGGCTTGGTCGGCTGCCTCTAGAAAGCTTTGGATGGAAGTTTCTGCTGAAAGGCTGAGCAAAGAGGCGACGCCAATGCTACAGGTGAGGTGGATAACTTCTGCTCCCACCTGCAGAGGGAGGGATTGGATGGCCTGCCGCAGGCGCTTGGCCAACTGCAGGATTTGAGCTTCCGGAACCCCGCGCACCATGAGGACAAATTCGTCGCCCCCTAGCCGGGCCAGCAGATCCTCGCGGCGAACCTGATCCTGCAGTTGTTGGGCTACTTGGATCAGGGCTTGATCCCCGGCCAAATGCCCCCAGCGGTCGTTGATGAGCTTGAAGTTGTCCAAGTCCAGGTAAAGCAAGTGGAGGGGAAAGCTATGGCGGCGGGCAAAGGCCATCTCCCTCTGCAGGTGCTCTAGGAAAAACCGACGGTTGTGCAGCCCCGTGAGCGGGTCGTAGAGAGCGGCGGCAGCGACCTGGAAAAAGAAAGCCTCCTCCAGCCGGTCATAATAGGCAAACTGCAGGAGGCTATTCCCCAGCTGGATGCGATCCCTATCCGCCAAAACCCGGCAATTTACCCGTTCCCCATTGACATAGGTGCCGTTGAGGCTGCCGAGATCGATGAGGACATAGTTTTCCCCTTCCTTCCTCAGCCGGCAGTGCAGCCGAGAGATGGTGGGGTCGGAAAGCTGAACGTCGGCCTGGGGGCTGCGCCCCACTACTGCAGTCTCCCCCAGGCGGAAAGTCCTGCCCCTATTGGATCCCTGAAGCACCGTCAAAAAGGCGCCCACTACTTTCCTCTCCACCTCCAGCCTGTAGGTTTCCAGGGGCACGGGGGTGGTTGGTTCTTCCGGAGAAGTATCCACAGGCGTAGGGATCCCCTAGCTGAGTTAACATGTCTTTTCCGTATTATGACGGGTATCATGCCAGCCTGGCTGCTTTCTTCCGCAAAGTTGGCCAGCTCTGGGGAAAATCTCCCAGAGGTCTTCCTTTACTCCAGCCCCAGCCGGCGGCGGAAGTAGGGGATGGTCAGCTCCAGGCCCACTGGCAAAGGGATCTGGGGCTCCCACCCCAGCAGGGCGCGGGCCTTGCTGATGTCGGGCCGGCGCTGCCTGGGATCGTCGGTTGGGAGAGGTCGGTGGACGATGGGAGAAGAGCTGCCGGTGAGGGCCAAAACCTGCCGAGCCAACTCTAGAATGGTGACCTCCTGCGGGTTGCCCAGGTTAAAGGGGCCGGGATAAGGGCTGTTCATCAGGCGCACCAGGCCCTCGATGAGGTCGGAGATGTAGCAGAAGCTACGGGTCTGGGAGCCATCTCCATAGACGGTGAGGGGATCCCCGCGCAGCGCCTGGACGATGAAGTTGCTGACCACGCGACCATCCTCTTCCCGCATGGCGGGCCCATAGGTGTTGAAGATGCGGGCCACGCGGATCTCCGTCTGGTATTGCCGCTGCCAGTCAAAGGTTAGGGTTTCGGCCAGGCGCTTGGACTCGTCGTAGCAGGCCCGCGGGCCGATGGGGTTGACATGGCCCCAGTAGTCCTCCGGCTGGGGATGCACCTGGGGATCCCCGTACACTTCCGAAGTGGAGGCTAGGAGGAAGCGGGCCCCCGTCTTCTGGGCCAGCTCCAGGAGGTGGTAGGTGCCCCAGACGCTGGTGCGGATGGTGCGGATGGGATCCGCTTGGTAGTGAGGGGGAGAGGCAGGGCAGGCCAGGTGGTAGATTTGCTCGATGCCAGCTTTTTCCAGCTCCGGCGGCAGCGGCTCGGCCACGTCGTGCCACAGCAAGGTAAAGGCGGGGTTGTTGCGGTGAGCCCGCACGTTCTCCTCCCGCCCCGTGTAGCCGTTGTCGAGGCAGATAACCACATGGCCTTCCTGCAGAAGGCGGCTAACCAGATGGGAGCCGATAAATCCCAAACCACCCGTTACCAGAACCTTCACCAGCCCACTCCAATTAAGGTGATGCCCGCCTGTTGAAGGGCCTGCCGGTCAAGGCAATTGCGGCCGTCGACGATAAGAGGCCGCCGCATCAACTCGGCAAGGCGCCGGTAATCCAGCGACAAGAACTCCGGCCACTCTGTCACCAGCACCAGGGCGTCGCAATCCTGGGCCAGGCGGAACACGTCTGTTTCCACCACCACATGGGCTAGGCCCTCCCGCATTCCTGAAGCCGAGACAATGGGATCATAGGCTTTTACCTTGGCCCCCAGGCGGTGGAGCTGCTCAATTAAGGTTAAAGACGGCGCATCCCGCAGGTCGTCAGTGTGGGGCTTGAAGGTGAGGCCCAAAAGGCCAATGGTCTTGCCCTTAAGCACCTTAAGAGCCTGCTGCAGCTTTTCCACCAAGCGCTGCCGCTGCTCGCGGTTGACCTCGACAGTAGCCCGCAACAGCTTGGCCTCGTAGCCGTAGTCAGCCGCCGTCTGGATCAAAGCGGCCAAATCCTTGGGGAAGCAGCTCCCCCCCCAGCCTATGCCGGCGTTGAGGAAGGCGCGGCCAATGCGCTTATCGAGGCCAATCCCTTCGGCCACCTGGAGGATGTCGGCGCCGGTGCGCTCGCAGATATTGGCAATCTCGTTGATGAAGCTGATCTTGGTGGCTAGGAAGGCGTTGGCGGCATATTTGATCATCTCGGCGGAGGCCAGGTCGGTGACCAGCAAGGGCACGGGATCCCCGCCCAAGCCTTGCTGGCGGCTGAGGATGGGCTCGTAAAGTTGCCGCAGGATCTCGATGGCCCGGGGGCTGTTGGAGCCAATCACGATGCGGTCGGGGTAAAAGGTATCGTGGATGGCGCTGCCCTCCCGCAGAAACTCGGGGTTGCTCACCACGTCGAAGGGCGGCACCCAGGAAGACCTGTCCAGGGTGGCCAGGGAGGAGGGGGTGGGATCCCCGCCCGCTATAGCCATCTTCTGTTTTTCTGCCTGGCTGCCTAGCCGCTGCTTGGCGGCCTCGGCCGCCCCGTCCAGAATCAGCATGCGCACCCAGTCGCCGGAGCCGATGGGGACAGTAGACTTGTTAACAATAACCCGGTAGCGGTCGTCTAGGTGCTGGCCGATCTCCCGCGCTACAGCCTCTACGTAGCGCAGGTCTGGCTCGCCGCTGGGCAGAGCTGGCGTCCCTACGGCAATGAAGATGACCTCGCTGGCCTGCACCCCCAGGGCAAGATCGGTGGTAAAGTGCAGCCGACCGGCCTCAGTTCCAGCCCGCACCAGGTCTTCCAGGCCGGGCTCGTAGATGGGCAGGCGGCCCCGTTGCAGCCCTTCAATTTTGGCAGGGTTGTTGTCCACGCAGATAACGCGGTGACCTATTTGGGCTAGACAGGCGCCGGTTACCAACCCCACATAGCCGGCCCCCACGACCGCCACGTCCATCGCCTGCCGCTTTTTCCTGTCGATCCTCGGTTCTAAAGTACCCCATCCCCTGGGATTACCTATCCCCTTAAAGGTCGGCTCCTCGGCTCCTAGGAGGAGGTTAGTGGCAAAATGAGGCTAACGGACTTCCGCCTGAGGCTCCCCAGCAGTGAGCAGGCCCAGTTCTGCCGCCATAGCCAGCCGCCGTCAGCGCCAGGTGCAGAGGGTGCTGTACGTTACGTTGGGGCTAAATAGCCTGGTGTTTGCCATCAAGTTAACCCTGGGGCTGGCGACGGGATCCCTAAGCTTGGTGGCCGATGCCCTGCACAGTGTTACCGACAGCGCCAGCAACCTCCTTGCCCTGGTGGCGGTCCACTTTTCCTCGCCAGAGCCGGATGAGAAACATCCCTATGGCCGCAGCAAGTTTGAGGCAATCGGTGCCCTGGGGATCGCTGCCCTTTTGGCCATGGCTAGCTTCGAGATCCTCAGCGCAGCGGTGGGACGGTTTTTTAAGCCCCTGCCTCCCCAGCTCCAGATCGACGGGCTGACCTTGACGCTAATGCTGGGGGTGCTGGGGATCAACCTCTTCGTAGCCTTCTATGAGCGCTCCTGGGGCAAGGCTCTGGCTAGCTCGCTGCTCTTGGCCGATGCCCGCCATACCCTCAGCGATGTCTGGGTAACCCTGACGGTATTGCTGGGTCTAGCCGGGATCCACTACTGGAGGATCCCCTGGCTGGATCAGGTGCTGGCTGTGCCGGTGGGGCTGCTGGTGTTCTGGAGCGCCTGGGAAGTGCTGCAGGAAAACATTCCCGTTTTAACCGACCGGGCGGCCATTCCGCCTAAAACATTGCGGGAGCTGGTTCTCAGCTTGCCTGGCATCCTTGACTGCCACGACATCACCTCCCGCGGCATCCCAGGGCGGATGATCTTCATCGAAATGCACATGGTGGTGGAGCCACTGGACGTTGAGTCGGCCCATCGCCTCACCGAAGCAGTGGAACACCTGCTGCAGGAGCGCTACGGGCCGGTGCGGGTCACCATCCACCTGGAGCCCTACTCCCACATTGAGGGATCCCGAACCTAGCCCCACGGTCAATCCGCCCAAGCCGCAGAGTTCGCCTTGCGCCAAGGGGCCTCCTCACCAGAGCTCTTCTTGGGTTCCTTGCATTCCTTGCCCCACCCGGGTTTAATGGGGGTAGACAAGAGACCGCAGCACCCGTACCTGTTGCTGCACTCCTGTATGCTGCAGGCTAGCTTCCCTTTTGGGAAGTCCCAGGAATTGGAAAAAAGAAAAAGGAGGGCGCCTTGAGCCTGAGAGTTGCCGTGGTGGGGGGCGGGCCAGCAGGGGCTTCTGCAGCCGAGGTTCTGGCTCAAGCCGGGATCGAGACCTTTTTGTTTGAGCGGAAGCTGGACAACGCCAAACCCTGCGGAGGCGCTATTCCCCTCTGTATGGTTTCGGAGTTCGACCTGCCGGAGGAGATCATCGACCGCAAGGTGCGCAAGATGAAGATGATCTCGCCCTCCAATTACGAGGTGGACATCGCCCTCGAAAATGAAGGCGAGTACATTGGCATGTGCCGCCGCGAAGTCCTTGACGCTTTCTTGCGCAACCGCGCCCGTCAAAAGGGGGCAGAGCTCATTCACGGCAAGGTGATGCACCTGGAAGTCCCCAAAAATGGCCAGGATCCCTACGTCTTGCACTATGTCGACTTTTCTGGCAACGCGCAGCAGGGGGTACCTCGCTCGCTGGCGGTGGATGTGGTGATTGGGGCGGATGGGTTCCACTCGAAGGTGGCAGAGGCCATTGGTGCCGGGGACTACAACTATGCCCTGGCTTTTCAGGAGCGCATTCGCCTCCCCGAGGACAAAATGGCCTACTATGCTGAGCGGGCAGAGATGTACGTGGGAGACGATGTCTCGCCCGACTTTTATGCCTGGGTGTTTCCCAAGTGCGACCATGTGGCGGTGGGTACCGGCACGATGAGGGCCAACCAAGCCCAGATCCAAAAGTTGCAAGCCGGGATCCGCGCCCGCGCTGCTGACCGGATCCGTGGGGGCCAGGTGATCAAGGTGGAGGCCCATCCCATTCCAGAGCATCCCCGTCCGCGCCGCGTAGTGGGCCGGGCCGCGTTGGTAGGAGACGCAGCAGGGTATGTAACCAAGGCAAGCGGCGAAGGGATTTACTTTGCTGCCAAGTCGGGCCGCATGTGCGCCGAGGCTATTGTTGAAACTTCCAACGGCGGGAAGCGTATCCCCACAGAAGAGGATCTCAAGCTCTATCTCCAGCGCTGGGATCGCCAGTACGGCCTAACCTACAAAGTCTTGGACATTCTGCAGCGGGTGTTCTACCGCTCCAACGCCACCCGCGAAGCTTTTGTCGAGATGTGCGCCGACCGGGATGTGCAGCGGCTAACCTTTGCCAGCTACCTCTATAAGACAGTGGTGCCGATGAGCCCCTGGGTGCAGTTCAAGATTACCGTTAAAACCCTGGGCAGCTTGCTGCGGGGCAACGCCCTGGCTCCCTGAGGGAGCTTTACTGCCACTGGAAGGTAACAGTAACCCGATCCCAGTTGGCGTCCGTTTTCAGCACGCTGGCAGAAGCTTTCTGGCCAGGAGGTACATTGCTGGGCTCAAAGGCGGCCACGCGCGTATCGACGACTTCTCCGCCACGGTAGAAGGTAAAACGGGCGCGGGCGTTGAGGACAGTGCGGTTGCTGCGGTTGATGGCTTCCACACTCAGGCGACTGCCAGCCCCTACCCGCTCTTCCCGGATTGATCCCACAATCACCAACTCGCCTGGGTTGGGTCCGGATGCCGCAGGCGTTGGGCTTGCAGGGGCAGAGGGTTGGGGGGTGGCGCCTTGCTGCTTCAAGAGCTCCAAAACGCGGGCCAGCTCCTGCTGAAAGAAGACAAAGGCTTCCCGCGATTGGTTGGCCACCTGGGCCAGGATCAGCCGATCCGCTTCGGTCAGAGGGATCTCCAGGAGGGGATTTGGCCCTTTTAGGGTAACCCGGATGCTGGCAACCTCCTGGTTGATGAACTTATCCAGATAGGGAAAGAGATTAAGGATGCAATCTTGAAAAGATCCCAGCGGCAAGGTGCTCTTGTTGGTCAGCACCAGGTCAGCCCGATCACAGCTAGCCCGATCCGCCAGCTCAATTTCCAGGGGCACCCGAAAGGAGCCCGGACTGGTGTTGGTGATGGTAACCCGAGTGCCGGACACCACCTCTCGCCAGCCATGGATAACTTCTACGCTGGGGCGAGTCACCTCTTCCGTGAAGTACTCTCCCGCCCAGGCAGGGGATCCCCGGAAGGTGAGCATAGAAAGCAACGCCGCCACCAGGCAAGTTCGTCGCCAATTCACCCTCACTTTTCCTCCCTTGCAGATCTGGGACACTGCCTGCCCCTGGCAACAGCTTCTAGCGTCAACTAAGTCCGTCTGGGGTAAAATCGAGAAGTTCAAAGCGTTACAAAACTTTGGGCCTGCCAACCAGTGCGGCCGTGTTCCTCGCTTAACTAGGCAGTATGGCTAGATCCCTAGCTTCGTGGCTCAATCGGCTTGCCCTCCTGCGAGGCCTAGTCTTTATCCTAGCAGTGGTAGTGGCTCTCACCTACTTGGGCTTTAGCCGAGAAGTTCGCCTCGGCCTTGACCTCAAAGGCGGGACGCAGCTTACCCTGCAAGCTCTGCCGACGCAGGAGGTGCCTGAGATTACTCCCGAAGTGATGCAGGGAGTGGAGGCTGTTATCCAGCAGCGGATCAACGGCCTGGGGGTGACTGAGCCTTTGATTCAAATCAGTGGCCGGGATCGTCTATTCGTGCAACTGCCTGGGGTAGCAGATCCGGATCGGGCGGTTGCTCTTTTGGGCGACACAGCCCAGTTGGAATTTCGCAAGGGCCTAGTTCCGGTCAGCGCCCTGCCCCGCAACGAACGGGGGGAGGTAACAGCCGGAGAGAACCCCGAAGCCTTGTTTGAAGGGGTCGGCCTCACCGGGGATCTGCTGCGCAACGCCTATCCCCAGGCCCCTCGCCGCGGCTCCCAGAGCTGGGAAGTGCTGCTAGAGTTTAAGCCGGAGGGGGCTGAGAAGTTTGCCCAGGTCACCCGAGAGCTGGCTGGCACGGGTCGCCCCTTGGGGATTTTTCTGGACGAGGTGCTCATCAGCGCCCCGATCGTGGGGCCGGAGTTTGCCCGCACTGGCATTACTGGCGGAACGGCGGTGATCACAGGCAATTTCACGGTGGAAACTGCCACCGACCTAGCGATAAAGCTCAAAGCGGGGGCGCTGCCGGTTCCAATTCAGGTGATTGAAAACCGCACGGTCGGGGCCACCCTAGGAGAAGAAAGTGTGCGCCGCAGCCTCTATGCCGGTATCGGCGGCCTGGTGCTGGTGTTTGTGTTCATGGTGGCCTACTACCGCCTGCCGGGACTCATTGCCGACATCGCTCTCCTCATCTATGCCCTCTGTACGTTTGCTTTGTTCCAACTGCTGGGGGTGACCATGACCCTGCCAGGAGCCGCTGGCTTCATTCTCAGCATTGGCATGGCAGTGGACGCCAATGTGCTAATCTTTGAGCGCATCAAAGAGGAGCTGCGGGCGGGCAAGTCCATTTACAAGTCCATCTCGGAAGGGTTTAGCCGCGCCTTTAGCAGCATTCTCGACAGCAACGTCACCACCCTTTTGGTCTGTGGCGTGCTCTTTTGGTTGGGGATGGGGCTGGTGAAAGGTTTCGCCGTAACCCTGGCTATTGGCGTTTCGGTAAGCTTCTTTACGGCCATTACCTGCACCCGCACCCTGCTGTTGGCGGCAATGGGGATCCCTGCCCTGCGCAAACCTGAACTCTACGGCGTTCGCATGGAGGCGGCCCAACCATGACCGCGCAAGAGCCAGCAGGCGGATCCTCGCGGTTGCTCGACTACCGCTTCGACATCGTCGGGCGCAGCAAGCTCTGGTTTACCCTTTCCTTGGCGGTCTTGCTGGTGGGGCTGGCCAGCATGGCTTTTTCTCTGGCCTCTCTAGGAACCCCCCTGCGGCTGGGGCTGGATTTTGCCGGCGGCACCTTGCTGGATCTGCGTTTTGAGCGGCCTGTCACCACCGACGAGCTGCGGCGGGCGCTGCAGGAACATGGTTTGGGAACCAGCATCATCCAACTGGACACCCAGACGGGCCAGGAAGCCCTGATCCGCATGCCCCCTTTGACGGAGCAAGAGCGCCTGGCAGTGGAAGACACGCTGCGGCAGCGGGTGGGATCCTTTGAGCGCAGGCTGGTGGAGACGGTGGGCCCGACGGTGGGGCGTTTGCTCTTGCGCTCCGGCCTCGTGGCCGTGCTCATCTCTTTCGGCCTGATTGTGGTGTATCTGGCCCTGCGCTTTCAGTGGGATTACGCAGTGTTTGCCATTGTGGCCTTGCTGCACGATGTGGTGTTGACCACAGGGCTGTTTGCCCTTTTGGGCCTGACGGTGGGCATGGAGGCGGACAGCCTGTTTGTGGTGGCGCTGCTAACCATCATCGGCTTTTCCGTCAACGACACGGTGGTCATCTACGACCGCATCCGGGAAAACCTGCGTCTAGTCAGCCGCCGGGTCAGCTTTGCCGAGGTGGTGAACCTGTCTTTAAACCAAACTTTTGCCCGCTCCCTAAACACCACCCTGACGACGATGCTGCCCCTGGTGGCCATTGCCATTTTTGGCGGGGCCACGTTGAAGGGGTTTGCGATTGCTTTGCTCATCGGCTTTAGCTTGGGGGTCTATTCCAGCATCTTTATCGCCAGCCCCCTGCTGGTGTGGTGGCGGCAGCGGCGCTATGGCGGAAGGGTGCCTTCCAGCGCAGAGGGGTAAGACGGCAGCAGCGGCCTACCAGTGCAGTCGCTGTCCATGGGCAACCAGGTAGCGCTGCAAATCGGCCATCTTGCCCTGCGGCACGATTTGGGCCGGGGTCAAGCTGGGATCCTGGCTGCGCAACCAGGCCACAATGAGCCCAGCTGCCGAGCCGATGGTCCACTCCCCGTAGTGGGTGCGGGTAGCGGCGTTAACAATGTGGCTGACGGCGATTCCCTTGCCGCCGATAAGCAGGTTATCCACCTTCTGCGGGATCAAAGCTTCCAAGGGAATGAGAATGGGGCGGACGGAAAACTCGTTGACCGGTGCAGAGCTGGCCGACCGGGAGGGCTCCCAGTTGCGGTAGCGACAGCCGTGCATGTCGATGGCGTAGTGGGTGATCCCGACAACGGTGGACCTGAAGTCCCGCCCCCCGCTGGCGCCAACTCGGATGTCCTGCTCCAGCATCATGAACTCCGCCTGGCCGTAGGCAGCTCGCCCCAGGATGCGCCGCCCCTCTCGGATGTAGGGGTAGAGGCTGAGGCCAGAGCGGGTGCCCAGCAAGGAGTCTTCGGCAAACACTAGGGAGAGGGGATAGCCGGGCCGGGATTGGGTTTCCATCAGCCACTCGGCAAACAGCAGGGCGTGGTTTTCTCCATCTTTGAGGGCGGAGACGTCCAGCCCCCCCAACCAGTTGTGGCGCTGCCCCGAGGCCACCAGCCGCTCTTCCGTTAGGATTAGGGGTGGGTTCATGATCCCCCAGTCGTTGCCGCGGTTCCAGTTCACCAGGGTGAGATCGCCGGGAACCGGGGTGCCGTAGAAGGGATCCGTGCGGCCCTTGCTGACGATGCGGCGATAGTTGAAAAAGCTCCGGCCGCTGAAGGTGGGAAAGCCCTCCAGGTCAAACTGGCGGCGGTGTTCGGCGCGGGAGTAGCCCGGCTGCAGCTGGGCCAGCTCGGCGCGGGAGCGGCCGCCATCGTCGTGGATGGCTAGCACAAAGGGAAAAGTAAAGGCCTGGGTACACTCCGGGTTGCTGGCCGGGGCGGCATTGGGCTCTCCGGTTAGATCCCGCCCTTCCGAGCCCAGCCGGTAGGGGATGCCAGCCCAGCCCACCAGCTCGCCGGTATCGGTGGCGTCGATGACGAAGAAGGGACGGCCTGGCGGTGCCTGCAGCCGCAGCACCCGTTTGGCAAACACTTCCGTCTCCTGCCAGCTATACCAGCTCACCAATTCGCGCCACAGCCGTCCTGGCGGCACGAAGTTGGGATCCCGTGGCTGTCGCTGCACAGCATAAATGCTCTCAATCCGGGAGCCGTCGGCGCTGAAGGTGGCCCCCTTAAAAGCCGTCTGGGTGGCCCAGCGACTCTGGGGAGCATACTGAGCCGCCTGCCGCAGCCAGGTATCCACCGCCTGCAGACCTGCCTGGGGCGGAAAACACAAGCTCCCTACCCAGCAACTGTTGATCTCGGCCACGCGGGTGCCGGGCGGGATCCCTGTCCAGGACGGGAGATGCACCGGCTGGCTTTCAATGAGGGCCTTAAACTCCAGCCAGTGGCGGGAAAAATTGCCCCGCTGCCGCATGAGGAGAGACTCATCGAGGGCCGATACCCCTTGGGAAGTGATCTGCCCCCCTAGCCAGGGAGTGAGCTCGATGAGGCAGGTTTGCACGCCCCCCCGCATGGCTTGGCCTGCCGCCGCCACGCCCCCTAGAGATCCGCCCACCACCACCAGCTCGCACTCCCAGATCTCCTCCGGCTGCGGCAGGGGATCCAGTAGCGGCCAGCCGTGGGCGGTAAAACGGGGCAGCTCTGGCGGGGATCCCCCTTCCGGCTGGGAGAGGGCGGCAAACCCTGCCCCGGCCACAAAGCTCAGCAGCGACAGGATCCCCAGTCCCAGAGCTCGTTTCTGGCTAAGTCTCCGCTGCGCTGCTCGGATCCCTCTGCTGGCCTTGCTCACTTGAGCCCCACCCCCCACGCTGCGCCAACACCTGCTTAGACAGCGATCCCAAGCCTAGGAGAAATCCCCTATGAGAATACTCGACAAGCTGCCCCCAGGGGTCAGACTGGGCAAGCTACAGGGCATAATGGGCTAGCAACTTGTCTCCAACAGGGATCCACAGCACCATGGGACGGGCAAAGAAGGTGGTTTTGGCCTACTCCGGCGGCGTTGACACCTCCGTCTGTATCCCCTACCTCAAACACGAGTGGGGGGTGGAATCGGTGGTTACCCTGGCGGTGGATCTGGGGCAAGGAGCAGAGCTGGAGGCCATCCAGGCCAAGGCCCTTAGGGCAGGGGCAGAGCAATCGCTGGTGCGGGAGGCTGTCCAGACCCTAATTACCGACTATGCCTTCCCCGCCCTCCAGGCCAACGCCCTCTACGAACAGCGCTACCCTCTCTCCACTGCCCTAGCCCGACCCCTGATTGCCAAGCTCCTGGTGGAGGTGGCAGAGGAAGTGGGTGCCGACGCGGTGGCCCACGGCTGCACCGGCAAAGGCAACGACCAAGTGCGCTTCGACCTGGCCATTGCCGCCCTAAACCCTAGGCTAAAGGTGCTGGCCCCAGCGCGCGAGTGGGGCATGACCCGCGAGGAGACCATTGCCTATGGGGAGCGCTACGGGATCCCCATGCCGGTGCAGAAGTCCAGCCCCTACAGCATCGACCTCAACATTCTAGGCCGCAGCGTCGAAGCCGGGATCCTGGAGGACGCCGACCAAGAGCCGCCGGAGGAAGTGTATGCCCTCACCCGGCCTCTTTCTCAAACCCCCGACGAGCCCGCCTACGTGGAGATTGCCTTTGAAGAGGGGATCCCAGTGGAGCTGGATGGGCAGCGCCTTGGCCCCAGAGCCCTCTTTGAGCGGCTCAATGCCTTGGCCGGCAGCCACGGCGTGGGCCGCATCGACATGATTGAGGATCGGCTGGTGGGGATTAAGTCGCGCGAGATCTACGAGTGCCCCGCTCTAACTGTGCTCATTCAAGCCCACCGCGAGCTGGAAAGCCTCACCCTTCCCCGCGAGGTCCTCCACTACAAGTACGGCATCGAGACCACCTACAGCCAGTTGATCTACAACGGCCTTTGGTATTCGCCGCTGCGGGAGGCTCTTGACGCCTTTGTCCGCACCACCCAGAAAAGCGTCACCGGCGTCGTGCGGATGCGTCTGCACAAGGGCCAAGCGGTCTGCGTGGGCCGCCGTTCCCCTTACTCCCTCTACAACCCAGAGCTGGCCACCTACGGGGAAGGGGATCAATTCGACCATCGCGCTGCCGAAGGCTTCATCTATATTTGGGGCTTGCCTACCCGTGTCTGGGCCGAGGTTCACCGCTGGCGCGAAGGGAGATAGGCCTATTCCGCCGGCGTTCTCGAGCAGATGGCTGTTCTTGTCTAGGTTCGGCGGAAGTTGTTGACGTCGAGGGCTGGCAACTCTACCTGTTCCACCTGAGGTCGAAAGCCCAGCCAAGGGGTGGCCAACTGGGCAAAGCGCTCTGGATCCCCGCTGACATAGAAGCGGTGCGGTTCGTCATGGGGGGCTGTTGGGGGCCGGCGGAGACCCCAGAGGCTGAGTTCACGGGCTAGCGAGCGCACCAGGGCCACGCCGGGATCCACCCGCTTGACCGAAGGGGGCAGCAGAGACTTCAGCAGGGGATCAAGGAGAGGATAGTGGGTGCAGCCGTAGACAAGGGTGTCGATCCCCTGCCGTAGAAGCGGCTGTAAGTAGCGTTTGGCGGCCTGCTGCAGCTCGAGGCTGTTCAACTGACCGGCTTCGATGAGGGGAACAAACGCCGGGCAGGCCTGCTCCCAGCAGTGGACAGGCTGGGGAAAGCGCTTGGGATCCAGGGCGCTGTACTCACGGATGGCCTTGGAGTAGGCGCGGCTTTTAACCGTAGCCGCCGTGGCAATGACCCCAATGCGGGATCCTTGGGCCAAGGCCGCCTGGGCGCCGGGCAGGATGAGGCCAAGGATGGGTAGGGCAAACTCCTGCTGCACTTGCTCTAGGGCCAGCGCCGAGCTGGTGTTGCAGGCCATCACCACGACTTTCACCGGCTGCGCCTGCATCCAGCGCAGGATCTGGCGCACGAAGGTCAAGATCTCCTCAGGCGAGCGATCCCCATAGGGCAGCCGCGCCGTATCGGCAAAATAGACAAGGCGCTCTTGGGGCAATTGCCGCCGCAGGGCCCGCCAAACGGTGAGCCCCCCCAGACCACTGTCAAACACCCCAATTGGCCAACTGGGATCTGGCTCTCTTGTCCACCCCCAACGCATGCTCCTTTCTCCCTCACTACCTTGGCCTAAGCTGCTGTATCCTACCCTGCTTTGAGACGGGCGGCACGCTCTAGCGGTTGCGCAAGAAGGTCTCGATGCCCTCGGCAATGGCTCCCGCCAAAATGGCCTGGTATTCGGGGGTGGCCAACTTTCGCCCTTCCGTGGGGTTGGTAACATACCCCAGCTCCAGCAGCACCGAGGGCATGCCCACGGGCGTTTCCCGCACCATGAAAAAGCGGGCCCGTCGCACCCCCCGATCCGCAGCGCCAGTAGCTCGCACCAGGCTGCGGTGCAAGATTGCTGCTAGCTCGGCGCTATCCGGCCGTAGGTAGTAGGTCTCGATGCCGTGGACGCTGGAGCGATCCAGAGCGTTGGCGTGGATGCTCACCAACAGCGTGGCGTTGGCCTGCACGGCTATATCCACCCGCGGCCGCAGCAGCACCTCACGGTCGTCGGTGCGGGTCATCACCACCTCATAGCCCCGCTCCTGCAGCAGGTGTCGGACCTGGTGGGCAACAAGGAGCACAATGTCCTTCTCCAAGATCCCATCTACCCCAACAGCACCGGGATCCCGTCCCCCGTGGCCTGGATCCAGGGCAATGACCGGCCGGCTTTGGCGAGGACGGGAAGCCTGGGCAGGCGGCTGCGGCTGGGATGTGGGAAAAGGAGCGCCTAGAGGACGCAACTCCAAAGTGATGCGGCGGGATCCCTGGCCGGGATTGGGCTCAAAGACATTGAAGTCCTCGGCGGGCTGCACCAGAATGCTGACCGTGCGGGCATCTTCCTGCACAAGGCGGATCCGCTGCACCGGTCCCCCGACCGGCAAGCCGGGATCCGGCAAGGACTCGGGCAGGCGCGCTGGTGCCACGTTGATGCGGTAGCTGCCGCTTTCGGGATCCCAGCCAGCCCGGTAGAACATAAACCCATCGGCGCTGATGATGAGCTGATTTCCCCGCAGTTCCACAGAGCGCAAGGTGGCTAGCGGCCCTTGGGAATCAGTTAGGCTGATATCAGGCAAAAGGCTGGCCTGGGCAGCACCCCCAGCAGGCTGGATCCAGATTCCTCCCTGCTGTGGGTCGTAGCGGGCCTCCCAATCCCCACTGGAAGGATCCACATCCAACACCACGCGGGCGGTCGTAGGCTCGAACTGCCCAACACGCAGCCGCAAAACCCCCAAGCGGTTGACAGGATAGACCCGCTGGGTGAGGGCGGGACTAAGGGTGGTGTTGAGAAAATCCACAACCACCCGATTTGGATCGAAGAGGCGCCGCACCGTGGTGGAAGGGTTGCCCTGGGTGCGAATGAAAAAGCCCTCCGCCTGGGGAGAGATGGCCAAGATCTGATGGCTGGAGCGGGAGCTTGCAGGAGGAGGGAGTGGGCTGGTTTCAGGGCGACGGGGCGGCCCTGAGGATGGGGGCAGGGACGAGGCGGTGGACTCCTGGGAACCAGGGGGAGGGGGAAATAGCGAGGCAGGGGGCGAGGGTTGCTCGGGTTGGAGGAACTGAACAGCCCAGCGGGAAGGGCTGGCGGTAAGGAGTTGCAGTTGGTCAAGGCTAAGGGGCTGGTCCGGCTGCAGGTGGAGGACAAAGCGGGTGATGGTCGGGGTGAGCTGTTTGATCTCCAGCGAGGTAACTCGCCCTGGAAAGGTCTGGCTTTGGGGCTCGCGTCCAAAAAGGGTGTTGGGAAAATCCAGAACCACCCTAGGAGGGTTTTGCAGCACAAACAGAAAAGGCCGCACCTCTCCTTGGGTGTTGACCTCCAGCCATCCCCGCTGCGGGTCGTAGTGCCAGCGGTCAATGCGAGACAAACCGGTAACGGTAGTCAGTTGGGCTTGAACGGGCAAGGGGGAAAATAGACCCGCTCCGGCTAGGCCCCACAGCAGCATTGCTCCCCAAAGGGAGCACGGCTTGGGATCCCATCTTATTCCCCGCTTGTCCAAGCCAGGCATACCGTCCACCCACTCTGCCTACCTGCTGCCCTCAACTATACCAACCTCCCCCCAAGGCGACCTGAAGGGAGCGCCCTCTTGCTGCTGCCGGCGGAGCTAGCTGAGGATAGTGGGGATCCTTCCCCTGAGATTTCGCCAAGTAATGAATGACAGGCCCACCTGATCCCCTCTCTCTGGCCCGCGCCGGTAATAGTCAAGCGATTGTGCAGGTTGTCCGCTTGGAGCTGCTGCGGCAAAAGTGGCCTGCACAAGTTCGCTTTGCTGATAACACCCTGCACATCTACCTGCTGGGATCCCTTCCCGGACAACCCTCCCCTCAAGTGGTGACCGCCCGGCTTTTTCTAATGTTGAAGCAGCTGCGGATCCCACGGCTGGAACAAGTGGAAATTTGCGCTTTCCTTGGCTCCCAATTGCTCTGGCGGCGCAGACTGAGAATAGGCTCCCAGCAGCGCTGGGATCGGTTTTCCTTCGAGAATTTGCTAGTGAATATCTGGGCTTACCCCGTTGCATTTGTGGTGGCCCTGATGGTAAACAACATAGGCTTGTTGCAGTTGTTGCATTTGCCTCTTCACATTTGGATCCACGAATTTGGCCATGCCACCGTCGCCTGGTGGAGCGGGTATCGGGCTTTGCCTCTGCCCATCGGCTGGACAAGCGTTAGCTCGCAGAGGGATCCCTTTGTGTATTTTGGAATCCTCTTTTTACTGATTCTACTCTTCTGGTCAGCCCGCAAGGAGCGGATTGGGTGGCTGCAGGTGCTGGCCATCTTTCTTGCTCTATTGCAGTTTTACATGACCTGGCTGATGCCCAATCGCACCTGGGAGATGTTGTTTGTCTTTAGCGGCGTTGGAGGAGAATTTTATCTCAGCACCTTTCTGATGGCCAGCTTTTATTTTCCCTTGCCAGATCGCTGGAGATGGGATTTTTGGCGATTTGTCGTGCTGGGGATCGCGGCCAGCAGCCTCTGGAAAAGCTTTTGGCAGTGGCATCTTATTCAGCAAGGGTTAGCCCCAATTCCTTGGGGAACCCTACTATGCGGCCAAGGAGATGCTGCTGGGGATATGAACCGCCTGGTTTATGAGTTTGGTTGGAGCGAAAGCCAAATTGTCCAAACCTACAGAAGCCTAGGAAACTGGTGTGTTTTGTTCATATTAGGCTTGTATATCTTGTTTCTACTGCGCATGAACAATCAGATTTGGTTGTCTCTACAAGCAAGATTTATCCTCTGGGTCGATGCTCTTCTTGAACCGAGTAAGCATCGCTAAAAAAAGCCATATCTTCTCGCCTTTTTTGGGAAAAAGACTGAGTCGAGGCGCAGCAGCGAAGGCTCTAGATCTTGCTCAAAGCGACTGTAGACCAATAGACTTGTCGAGGGCACTAGAAAAGAGCCAGAAACCCTCGGTTAATGGGAGATCTCTCTCAGAACGCCTGCCCAGTACTGTCAATGTTCTGGAGCTGCATGCAGGCGCTTGGGATTAAACTCTGTTGCTGTGATAGATGGTGGCAATCTGTAGGGCTGTAGTACAAATATTGGGGATCCTAAAATGCCCTGAAAATCGTTGTGAATTATGTGGGTCTCATTTGCACAGCGGCTCCCTGGAGGGACAACAGCAAGAGGTGGGTGTATTTAAACAGCATGACTCAGGCAGGAGCCGACCTGGCTTTCCATCTCCCTCCCTGCAGAAAGGGGTGCTGGCTAGTTGAGATCCTCGTCTTATCTTACTGCTGGCAGGATCCTGAGGGTGGAGGTTGCATTCATTCTAGTTTAGGCAGCCTCTGGAGTACCAACTTCCAACTGTTGCCGATTCCCCTCACCCAGGCTAAACTGGCTGCCACCCAGAGGGCGGGATCTTGGATCAACTGGCGCGTCGGCTTGCTCACCTCAAACCAAGGGTGACTCACCCGCAAATACCCCAGCAGTGATCGGCTCAGTAAACTGACGCAGCCAATGCCGCCGGGCACCGTGGGCCAGATAAGTCACTCCAGGTCAATGTGGCTGTCCTCTAGGGTGCTAGCTTCCAAGCTGTAGCACCAGCAGCACCGCTGTAACTGGCCAGCCGCTGCTGTGTCGCTTGGAACTGGAGCTAGCTGTGGACACGAGGCTCAGGGTGGAGGGTAGAGAGGATCTCGGCTTCTACTTGCAGCAGGGTGTCCAGACGCTCCTGCACCTGGTCGGCGGGGAACTGTGCCAGGGCCAGATCCAAATACAACTGCCAGTGCCGTTCTTCAGCCGCTGCCAGCCAGAGGTAAAACTGCCGCAACTCGGGATCGGGGAGGTGAATTCCCAGCAGGCCCAGGCGTTCGTGGCTGCGAGCTTCGATAATGGCGGCCACTAGCAGTGCATCCAGAAGACGCTCTGGCTCATGGCGGCGCAGGTGCTGGTTGAGGCGGCTGGCGTAGGGAGCCGCTGGCAAAGGCCTAAGCAGGATCCCCAGCCGCTGCAGATGGCGATGGACTCGCTCAAAATGCTGCAGCTCCTCCCGCGCCAGCGGCGACAGAGCTTCCACCAGCTGCCCGTTGGCTGGGTAGCGGAAGAGGAGACTGAGGGCGTTACCCGCCGCTTTTTTCTCGCAGTTGGCGTGGTCTAACAAGACGAGGTCGAAGTGACGAATGGCCTGATCGATCCAGGCCGCAGAGGTAGGGGAAGCCAGTTGGAGGGTAACCACAGGTTCGAGAAAAGCGCAAAAAAGTTTTGTCAAGAACAGTTTCTCTGCCCCTTCTCCGCCAGGGGCTTGGGAAGAGGGACAATTGGATCTTAGCGTTGCCCCTCTCCCTGCTTAGACAGCCCTGGACAAGGCTGGGGCATTTAGTGGCTTAGGGCCAAGGTCTTTCCTGCCACAGTTGCCGCCATTTCCTCCAGGAGCTCCTCCGTCTCCTCCCAGCCGATGCAGCCGTCAGTGATGGAGACGCCGTACTGGAGCGGTACCCCCTTCTGCCAAGTTTGCTTGCCCGGCTTGAGGTTGCTCTCGAGCATGAGTCCCATCAAAGCCCGCTGCCCTTCCTGGTATTGCCGCAGCACTGCTCGACAGACGGATCCCTGCCGGCGGTAGTCTTTGTGGGAGTTGTCGTGAGAGCAATCCACCATCACTGAGCGCGGGATCCCTTGATCCTTCATTAGCAAAGCCGCCCGCGCCACATCTTCCGGCCCGTAGTTGGTCTTGCCGCCGCCCCCCCGCAACACGATATGCCGGTCGGGGTTGCCGGTGGTTTTTACCAAAGCCGTCATGCCGTCTTGGCCAATGCCCAGAAAACTGTGGGGGTGGCTAGCGGACACGATAGCGTTGAGGGCAATCTCCAGCCGCCCGTCAGTGCCGTTCTTGAAGCCCACGGGCATGGAGAGGCCGCTGGCCATTTCCCGGTGGGTCTGGCTTTCAATGGTTCTAGCGCCGATGGCCGCCCAGCTCACGAGATCGGCTGTGTATTGAGGAGTCACTGGATCCAGCATCTCTGTGGCGCAGGGCAAGCCCAGCTCGTTGATCTGCAGCAGGATGGAACGGGCCAGTTGCAAGCCGGTGGCGATATCGCAGGAGCCGTCCAGGTGGGGATCGTTAATGAGGCCTTTCCAGCCCACTGTGGTGCGAGGCTTCTCAAAATAGGTGCGCATCACAATCACCAGGTGCTCGCGGGTTCGGTCGGCCACCCGCTTGAGGCGATGGGCGTACTCTATCGCCGCTTCCGGATCGTGGATGGAGCAGGGTCCAACAATTACCACCAAGCGATGGAGATCCCGTCCGTGGATGATGTCGCGGATGGCCTGCCGTGTGGAGAGCACCACCTGGGCGGCCCTTTCCGTGAGGGGCAGCTTGGCTTTGACAGCAGCGGGGGTAATCAAGGGAGTTACCTCTTGAATGTTGCAGTTGTCGGTTTGGGGGGGCATAGCACCGTCGTCCTTATTGCTGCAATGCAAGTGAGGGATTCAACCACCGAGCCGTCAAAAAAGCCCTGGCTCTAGGCCCAGGGCTTCAGGACGGACTCGAGTAAACTTAGCTTCTGAGTTTACGCGCCACCCCTCCGCCCTGGTTGCCGCCAGGGAAAGGTAAAGTAGCCAAAAAAGGTAGCGCGCCAGGTCATTTCCAGAGCAAGGAACTCGAAATCTGACGGATGAGACGAGTATAGCGAAAGTGTACCCGAAAAGAAACCGAATTTGCCAAGGCAGGTTTAGGTTCTAGGCTGCTCCCAGGCTTCCCCAGTAGATCAGAAAACGAGGAGCCGCCTTCCGCTGCTGCAGTCTGACAAGGCCGTAGCGGCAAGAGCCCCGCAAGCCTGGCAGGAACCGAGGCCATCAGCCCATCTCGGCGGGTAGACACGCCCCAAGCC
>NZ_JANSHR010000026.1:56799-62606 GCF_047461675.1 Synechococcus sp. R70.1 | reverse complement strand
CCTGGCAGGAACCGAGGCCATCAGCCCATCTCGGCGGGTAGACACGCCCCAAGCCTGGGGGATAAGCAGGGATCCCCGCTAGGATCCCGTCAGCGCCTCCAAGCCCTCAACCCGCACAAACCCAATGACCTGGATTTGGTCAGCGGCTATCTCCAGCTTCAGTACCCGCACCTGGATCCCCAGCTCTTCCAGCTCTTGCAGGTCAAACACCTTGTTGAGTCCTCCCAAGAACGCCTGGGTGATCTCGTCAGGAACCCGCACCGAGCCGATGGCCAACTCTGGCTCCTGGAGCTGCAACCTACGTCCCTCTTCCACCTGGATCCCGGCGTTGAACACCACCTCAACTGCCTGCTCCCTGCTGCCGTCTTTCTCCACCAAGAGAGCGGCAAGTTGGAGGCGGTCAGGCTCCAAAAACTTGGCGCGCGGCTGGCGCAGTTCAAAATAGCGGGGTTCGCTCCCGCCCCCCCCCAAGGGCAGATCTGCCTGGATCCGCTGAAACTGCCTGAGCACCTCAGGCGAGTTGAGAGCAGCATTGAGATCCTCCTGACGCACCACGACCTGAAATGCTGCTTGCAGGGGCTGTCTCAGCCGCAAAGGAGCTCCTTGGAAAAAAGCAGGGTCGATAGCGACTGGGTCGGTTTCCAGCTCCAGAAGCTCCAGGCGCGGAAAGGGTGCCCGGTACAGCCCCCGCCCGGCAACTAGAAGGCGCTCCGCCTGGCCATTGAGTAGGCGGTAGTTAGGCTGGCTCTGGATGCGTACCTCCAAAACCTCTGCTTTATCCAGCTGGGTTAGGAGCATTTGGCGCGCTGCCTGCTCTGCCCAATAGCCTGCCCCTGCCCCCAAGGCGGCCAGCAAGGCCACTAAGGTTGCCAGGATCTCCATCCTTGCCGCCGCAGTCTGGCCTCACACAGGCTCGCCCGCGGATCCTTTGTGAGGGCTGGCTTCAATGGGTCGGTTGCCAAGAAAAGTTTTGGCAATCTTCAGACCACCTGCCATCACCGGGCGGTTGAGGGCGGGGTCATGGACGAATTTGAGGCCAGAGGCAACTATTGGGCGCCCTTCGCCCCAGGTATCGACCACTTTTAGCGTGGCAGCCGCAACTGGACGTCCATCCGCAAAGTAATCCACCACCTTTAGGGTGGAGGCCCCTACTGGTCGCTGGTCGATCTCAATCTCGCTGAACTTCACAGGGCTGGGAAACACTGGCGGGCCGATCCTCTCTCCCCCCTCCTGAGCAGCCGGTAGATCAGCACTGGCAGGCCGAGGAGCCAAATTGAGGCCGTTGCCTTGCTCCGGAGAAGTTTCTTGCTGCGGCAGCGGGCTGGGAAGACCCGTGGAAATGGCCATAGGAACCTCCTCCGTTACAGACGATTAACTTTGGAACAGGCTTTTGCCATCCTCAGCCCGGATCAAGAAAGCTGGGATCGGCGTCTCCGGATTGCTAAAGCTAAATCCTGAAGATATTCTAAACTAAGTCTAGCCTGGGATCTGCCTTTCCCTTCAGCTGCGAAACACTAGCAAGAAGAGAGGGAGCAGGAGAAGCTTAGCAGGCTGGGAGGCTAGTGCAAGGAGTACTGCAATACATAGGCCCCCTCCTGTCTTGGCTTGTAGGTGTTGGCTCGGAGGGTGTACGTGCCGCTGCGAGGCAAAAAGGCAATTAACAGGGCATCGGTGCCGCCACCCTGGTCGTCATCCCAAGCCATCACCTTCCCCTCCGGATCTAACAGTTGCAAGAAGGCATCGAAGTCAGAGCTGGTCAAGGAGGCGACCAGGATTTGGCCAGGGCGAGCAGTGATAGGGTATTCCTCCATCCAACTGCCATCTTCCGGGTGCTGAAGGGATCCTTCCTGGAGACGGCCCGATAGGGTTTGCTGCCAATTGACCTGCGTGAGGGTATAGGTCAGCCGGTAGGAGCCGCTGGCAGCCGGCTCAACGCTAGTGGCCCGCAGGGTGTAGGTGCCTTCCTGCGGCAGCCGCACTGCCAAGAGGGCGTTGACATCTAGGCCCGAGTCATCGTTAAAGCCAATTACCCGTCCCTGCTCGTCCACCAGCTCCAGATAGGGGTCAAACTCTTCACTCTCCAAGGCGGCAATCAGGATTTGCCCAGCCTTGGCTACTACAGGGATCCCATCCCAGTAGCTGCCATAGGCGCGACTAACCTTGTCCTCCGCTGTGAGGACTCCCCTTAGGGTCTGGCTGTCTCTTCCTAGGACAGATGCCAGTGGGGCTCTCCCTAGGTCTAATAGCTGGCAGCCCCCTGCCAGGGCCACCCAACTAAAGGCTAGCCAGGCTCCCCAACGGCGGAACCGTGGAGCAATAGGAGGCAACTTCCCCATCGAGGCTCTGGATTTCAATTCTACCCCCCAGAAGGGGGACAGGAACGGCCATCACAGCTCCTCCCAAGCTTGCAAGACAGCCTCTAGGGCCAGCCGCCCGTGGCTGAGATGGGTTCCTCCTTGTAAATAGACAATGTAGGGCTCCCGCAGCGGTCCATCGGCGGAGAGCTCCGCGCTGCTGCCGGCCACAAACGTGCCCGCCGCCATCACCACTGGATCGGCGTAGCCGGGCATCACCTCTGGAATTGGGGTGAGATAGGAATCTACCGGGGAGCTGCTTTGGATGGCGCGGCAAAAGGCCTGCAGCTTCTGTGGGGATCCCAGTTGAATGGCCTGAATGATGTCAGTGCGGGGTGCTTGGGGCAGCGGAGAGACGGGATAGCCTAAGTCATGGAACACCTGGGCGGCCAGGTGAGCAATCTTGACGGCCTCGGCCACCATTTGCGGAGCTAAGAACAGCCCTTGGAACAGCAGGCGGTTGAGATCGAAAGTTGCTCCTCCTTCCGAGCCGATCCCTGGTGCCGTCAGCCGGCAGGCAGCTTTCTCCACCAGTTCGGCTCGCCCTGCCACATAGCCCCCTGCCGGGGCCAGGGTGCCACCTGGGTTTTTGATTAGAGATCCAGCAATCAAATCTGCGCCTACGTGGGTGGGCTCTTGGGTTTCCACAAACTCGCCGTAGCAATTATCCACCAAGACCACCACCTCCGGGTTTTGCGCCTTGACCACCTGGATCATCTCGGCAATCTGGGCAATGGAGAAGCTGGGTCGCCAGGCATAGCCACAGGAGCGCTGGATGTAAACCAAGCGTGTTTGCGGCTTGAGGGCGGTTTTCAAGGCCTGCCAATCGACATCTCCTTCTCGCAGATCCAACTGGCGATAGGTAACACCGAACTCCCGCAAGGATCCCCGGCCGGACCCCCTTATCCCAATGACCTCCTCCAGAGTGTCGTAGGGGGGGCCAGTGATGGCCAACAGCTCATCCCCTGGGCGCAGCACCCCAAACAAAGCACAGGCAATGGCGTGGGTGCCGGAGACCATCTGCAGCCGCACCAGCGCCGCCTCGCAGCCCATGATCTGGGCAAACACTC
Organism: Synechococcus sp. R70.1; assembly: GCF_047461675.1. Classification (NCBI taxonomy): domain Bacteria; kingdom Bacillati; phylum Cyanobacteriota; class Cyanophyceae; order Synechococcales; family Synechococcaceae; genus Synechococcus; species Synechococcus sp. R70.1. Next base: position 59,182 of record NZ_JANSHR010000026.1, on the reverse strand, counting down.
GGTCCAAAACCTCCCGCCCCTGGTCGTCGTGGCCGTAGCCCGATACGCCGGCAAAGTGATGGGAGCCCACCTGCTGGTCGCGGAAGGCTTGCAATACCCGGGCCAGGTTTTGCCTGAGAACTTGTTCTATTGCCCGAAACCGCTCCCCCAGAGCCGCTTCCGCTCTGTCCAACAGCTCAACTACCTTCGACGGGATCCCTGCCACCTCCCCCCCTTTTTCCACCCCAACTTGCTTCGAGAGCAATCTCCAGAAGCCGAAGGCCACTTTTTGGGCCTACTGACGCCAATATTGGTGTGGAATCCTGATCTTGATAGAAAGCTTAACTTCAGTCAACATCTCTTCACTTCTTTTGGTTATTAGCTTAGCTAGTTTAGACAAGGCAGCCAACGTCGCTTCTTGTATAATAGGATAAAGTAGCACGGCAGTTCCAAGCAAAAATAAGGGAGTCGCTTAGCTGGCTAGGAAAGCCAGAAGGAAGTTGTGGACCGCAGTTCGGCAGGAGAGGGAAAATTCCGGTCGTTTAGTCTCCCGAATTCAGCAGGGAAGTCGGATCAATCAAAAATTAAGGCAATCTAAATTTATCCTTAATCTCCAGTTCAAAGCCAAGAGTGAGGTGTTAACCTAGACTTAACTCCAAAGGTTAGTGCCCTTGCAAAAGCCGCACTTTAGTCAACTTTCATTGCCCCCTTTGGCCAGTTGGCGGGCGGGGAGGGTGTGGAAGCTTCTTGCAAAGGTTAGGCACTCACTTGAGGCGTAGACTGACACACTCGGGAGAGTTTCCATGGCGAAGCTTGTGATCCAAGGAAAAAACATCGAAATTACCGATGCCATCCGCAGCTACGTTCAGGAAAAAATCGAGCGAGCTGTTGGCCATTTTGCTCAGATCACCAGCGAAGTGGATGTCAATCTGTCGGTAGCCCGCAACCCCCGCATCAGTGCCAACCAATCTGCCGAAGTTACCGTTTACGCCAACGGCACTGTCATTCGAGCGGAAGAAAGTACTGAAAACCTTTACGCCAGCATCGACCGAGTGGCCGACAAAATAGCCCGCAAGCTGCGCAAGTACAAAGAGCGCAATGGCGTTCACCGCATCCGCCATTCTCCCAAAACTTCAGTGGCGGTGGCCCAGCAGCCGCCCACAAATCCTGTGAATATGAATCGGCAAGCGGAGCTGCCCCCTGAGGTAGTGCGCACCAAGTATTTCGCCATGCCGCCCATGACGGTTGAGGAGGCGATGCACCAGTTGGAGCTGGTGGATCACGACTTCTACGTGTTCCGCAACATCGAAAACGGCGAGATCAACGTCCTCTATGTCCGCAAGCACGGTGGCTATGGCTTGATCCGCCCCCACCCTAGCAGCTAGCTGCAAGATGCTTGGCAGCCCTGCTGTAGGTTCCCCATTTTGCCCTAGCGATTGCGTCTAGCCTTCGTCTAAGCCCTCAGACGCCAAGAGACTTCCCAACAGGCAACAGCTGGTGCAGGAACTGATCCTGGTGTTGGCGCAAGCTGCCCAGGTCAGGCCCATGGTTGAGCAAGACGAAGTAGGTGCCATTCGGCAACTGTCCCAACATCATCAGGCAATTGGGGGCCGATCCCACCTGGGCGACCGTGCCCGGAAGCAGGGTGCGCAGCTGCAGGGGGCTGTGGCCAAGGCCGGCTACAGGTAGGATCCGCGCTGGATTCTCGTATGGGGCTGCCAGCAGATGCTGCCACAGATGGGTCAGGGCACGGGGGGAGAGATGCAGTTCCTGCCCCTCTAGACGAATCTCTGCTTCGCTGGGGAGGAGGGCAGGATCCAACTGGGCAGCCGGCTCAGTTACCAAGCGCCGCCGCAGGTACTCCACCAGGGCTCTGGGGCCTCCCAGTTCCGCCAGCAGGGCTGCTGCCATGGCCCGGTCGATGTTGCTGTTGAGAATCTGCAGCAGGGATCCCAAGGGCGGTGAGGTATAGCTAACCAGGCAATGGAGCTCAGCAGGCAGTTCCTCTAGCGTTGATCCAGAGCCGCCGAGGGCTACAGGGTAGGGCTGTTGGGGATCCCGAAGGAGTTCGGTAAGCCGGCGGGCGCTAGCTAGAGCGTCGGGCTGGCCCAGCAAGCGGAAGGGGGGCACCACCTTTACCTCGCCGTCAATCTGGCGAATGCCAAGGCCGTGCAGGTGGCGCGCCAGCTCGACGACATTGGCCTCCCGGAAATAGGGATCCCCGCCCCCCACCACAACCAAGTCTCCCTTCAGGCGCTGGCCGGAGCGATAGCCGGTGGTGTAGAAGTGGGTCTGGAAGCGATGCTCGTAGCCCCAGGTCTCTAGCGCCATCAGGCTGAGGGCCAACTGATCCAAGGCTCCTACCGGCAAGGGTTGATCCAAGAGGTGCTCGGCCAGCAGCTTG